>NZ_JBCGFB010000176.1:0-9777 GCF_038752175.1 Nocardia sp. No.11
CAGCTGCTGTTCGGCCCGGGCGGCGGCGGCCGTCGCGGTCCGGGCCCGCGCGCGCTGGCGCAGGGCGACGAACACCGCGGGGCAGGCGATCAGGGCGACGGCCAGGGTCGCGGCGAGAACCGGAATCCCGAGGGCGGGCGGTGTGAACACGGCGACCACCACGGCGATCGCGGCCAGCACCACCCCGGCCCCGAGGACGACGTAACCGGCGGCTCCCGCGGCCTCCCCGCGAGCGGTACGCTCCCCCGGCGACACAGCCGTCGACTGCGCCATCGGCCCGACTTCCGCAGTACTCACAGGCCCCCAACCACCAATCGGCACACCGAACACGCAGCACGACAGCCCGTTTCGATAACGCAGGCGAGCATATCGAGCCCTCGCCCCGCCTGCCACTCGAGCGGCGAGGGTTCATCACGAGTTCGACTGCGATTCGTTACCGAATCGGGATGTCCCCCACCCTCCGACCTGCGGTCATGCCGGGATCGCCGCACCGATCGTGGCGGCCGTCACGCCGTAACCGGAATCGTTGGGATGCAGGTGATCACCGCTGTCGAGCGCGTCGGCGAGCCGGGTCGGGTCGCCGGGCGCGGCCATCGCCCGGTCGAGATCGGCCACCGCGTCGAAGGCGCCGGGTGATCTGATCCAGCTGTTCACCTCGGACCGGAGACGGTCGCGGTCGGCCGAGTAGTACGGCGACCCGGCGAACGGCAGCAGCGTGGCGCCGACGACGCGCACCCCCGCCGCCCTGGCCGCGGCGACCAGTTCGCGATACCCCGCGACGAGCTGCTCGACCGAAACCTGTGGGGACACCTGACCGTCCGGACCCGTCGATCCGGCCAGGCCGATGTCGTTGATGCCGATCAGCACCACGACCGTGCCGACGCCCGGCTGGTCGAGCACGTCCCGGCGGAACCGGGTGAGCCCGCTGTCGCCCAGCACGGTCGAATCGGTGAGCAACCGGTTGCCGCTGATCCCCGCGTTCACGACGGGCCGCCGGCGGCCCTCGGCGGCGAGGTAGCGGGCGAGGTGGTCGGGATAGCGCTGATCGGCGTCGACACCGGAGCGGTAGCCGTCGGTGATCGAATCGCCGAAGGCCACCGTGACATCGCGAGGCCGGTCGCTCCGAACGGTGTCGACGCCGACCAGGAAGTACCAGGACTGGGACGTCTCGGTGAACGCCGCGGCGGTCGGGTCGGCGGTGTGCTCACCCGTCGCGCGGTAACTCGTCGCGGCCGCCTGGGCGTGCTGGGTGGCGGGGCCGGTGGGCGTGGCGAAGTACAGCGTCACCGCGAGCGCCTCGCCCGCCGCGACCGAGGTGGTCACGGCATCGCTGGAGACCTCGGCGCCCGGCGCGATCTCGAACGACCCCGCGCCGGTGACCGTCAGTGGTCGCACCGTCTCCGGGTGCACGGCGGCACCACCCGCGCTGCGGGCGACCGTCGCGCCCGCGACAGCCAGCGGTGCCGTGCCGTATCTGTTCGACAGCCGGACCCGCACCCGCGGACCACCGTCGGCGAGCCGAACCACCTGGCGGACGGTCTGATCGGCGAAGCCCGCCGCCGACCAGTTCGGCGTCACCGCGGTGGCCGGATGCTGGGCGGCGGCCGCCCACGCGCCCGACCAGTCCGGCGGGGTCGCCTCGACACCGCACGCCACCAGGGTCAGCGTGGTCAGCGCGGTGACGAGCAGCCCGAGGCGGCGGGCGAGCCAGGTCATCCGAGGGTCCAGCTCATGCCGAAGGCCGACAGCGCGTCGAGGAATTCGGTCGGCTCGAACAGCTCGGCGGGCGCCAGCGCGCCCGGCGTGCCCGCGCCCGCGGCGAGCCGGGTGGCGACCTCGACCGCGAGCTGAGCGCTGTTGCGGTAGGCGTCGGGTCCGCTGCCGATGCCGCGCAGGGTGCGCCCGGCGTGGTGGACGTCGACGACCACCGAGTACGCGGCGGGCGCCGACGGCGTTTCCGGCGCGGCCGCCAGATCGTCCTCGGTGACGGTGCCGATGATCTCGAAGATCGACGTCGCCAGCACGCCCTCCACCGATCCCGCCGTCGTGTGCCGCGGGATCGTCACCACCGACGGCTGCGGGAACTTCCGCACCGCAATGGGTTCGGTGGCGCCGGGCAGCAGGAAGGTGGCGCGGCGCGCCTGGGAGCCGGTGCGGAACTCGCCGTCGGACCACGACAGCCCACCGCTGGTGAAGACGTCCAGATTCCGCAGCACCGTGCGCATGCTGCCGCGCGAGCCCTCCCCGCCCGGCAGCGCGACATGACTCAGCACGATCTCGTCGGCCCCGCCGAGCCGCTGCGCTCCGAGGTGGGCGAGCAGATCGCCGAAGATGCCCGCCTCGGTGGTCGCGGTGGCGAGGGTGACTCCGGCCGCGGCCGCGAGCGGGCCGTACTCGGTGAACACCCGCTCGACGAAGAGCTGTTCGCCCGCGACGTCGACGTAGTGGGCACCGGCCGCGATGGCGGCGCGCAGCACGCCGGCTCCGTTGCCGGTGTAGTCGGGCAGGGTACTGATCACGACGTCGATCCCGGTGAACGCCTCGACCAGGGCGGTGTGATCGTCGGCGGCGGCCACCCGGATCACCCCGCCGACCTCGGCGAGCCGCCCGGCGTCGCGACCGACCACCACCGGGTCGATGCCACGCCCGCGCAGCTCGTCCACCGCGAATCGGCCGACGTGTCCGGTGGCTCCGTAGACGGCGATCTTCATGTCGTTCTCCTTGTTCATCGGGATGATGAACTCAGACTATGCAGCGATGGTGAGACAGAAAATCATCCAGGATCTTCAGGAGATATCCAATCGTCTCGCAGCGTAGGGTTTACGACATGGATCTGCTCAGCGACGTCCTCGCCACTGCGCGGACCGGCACCCCCGCCTCCGGCATGTTCGTGCGAAACGCGCCGTGGGGCCGTCGGTATCCGCACATCGACGGCGCCGGCTTCCACGTCGTCCTGCAGGGCTCGTGCTGGTTGACCCGGCTCGGCGTGGAACCGATCGCGCTCGGCACCGGCGACGCGGTGTTCCTGCCGCGCGGCATCGCCCACGATCTGCTCGACCAGCTCGACAGCCCGATCACCGAGACGGCCGGACCGGGCGATGTCCGGTTCGTCGACGGACCGGGCGCGCCCGCGACGCTGCTGTGCGGTTCGTATCACCTCGCCGTCGACCGCACCCATCCGCTGCTGACCGAGCTGCCCGAGGTGGTGCACGCCCCGGCGCGGCTGGGCACGCACCCGGCACTGCGGTCGGCCGTCGAACTGCTCGCCGCCGAACTCACCGATGCCGGCCCCGGCTCCGACGCGGCGATTCCCCCGCTGCTGGATCTGCTGCTGCTGTATCTGCTGCGTGCCCATCTCGCCGAGGCCGCGACATCCTCGGGCTGGGCCGCGGCCGTCGCCGACACCGACATCTCCCGATCCCTGCGCGCCATCCACGACGACCCGGCGCACGGCTGGACCGTCGAATCCCTCGGCGCCACCGCGGGTCTGAGCCGCGCCGCCTTCGCCCGCCGGTTCGCCGAGCTGGTCGGCGAGCCACCGCTGACCTACCTCACCCGCTGGCGGATGCTCACCGCCGCCCGGCTGCTGCGCGACACCGACCACCCACTGGCCACGGTGGCCCGGCGCAGCGGCTACGGCTCCGAGTACGCCTTCGGCAAGGCGTTCAAACGCGCGTTCGGCACCGCCCCCGGCCGCTATCGCGCGGCCGGGACACCGGTGCTCGTCGCGGGCGCGAGCTGAACCGTCAGGCGCGGACGGCAGGTGCCTCGACCTCGACGAGCAGGCCCGGTTCACTCGGCGCCGCGACGCCGAGCCGGCTTCCGGCATCGCGGCGCCATCGGCCGCGCTCGACACCGGAATCCCGGTACTCACCGCGTTGTTCGTGGGCGGCCGGGGACGATCCCGAGCGGTGCGCGCGGCCGGTGGCGGCGGGCGGGCAGGTCAGTCGAGTTCCGCGACCGCCCTTTTCGCCGCCTCGGCGACCAGCGCGTTGGCCGGCTCGGCGTCCTGGTCCGGCTTGGTGGTGAGCACGGCGAGCACGAGCGGCGCGCGCCCCGGCGGCCACGCGACGGCGACGTCGAGGGCGGAGCCGTAGGCCGGGCTGCCGGTCTTGTCGCCGACGATCCAGTCCGCGGGCAGTCCCGCCTTGATGCGCTTGGCGCCGGTGGTGCTGGCCTTCAGCCAGGCGGCGAGCTGCGCGCGTTCGGGCTCCGGCAGCGCGGTGCCGACGACGAGGGCGCGATAGTCGGCGGCCAGCGCGGCGGCCGTGGTGGTGTCACGTTCGTCGCCGGGGATGGCGGTATTGAGCTCGGGTTCCCAGCGATCCAGGCGCGACACCGTGTCACCGAGGGAGCGCAGGAACGCGGTGAAACCCTCGGGGCCGCCGAGCAGACGGAGCAGCAGGTTGCCCGCGGTGTTGTCGGACTGGGTGATCGCGGCGTCGCAGAGCGCGGCGACGGTCATGCCGGTGTCGATGTGGCGTTCGGTCTCCGGGGAGTTCACGACGATGTCGGCGGCGGTGTAGTGGATCACCTGGTCGAAGTAGCCGCTCGCGAGCGGATGGGCCTGGAGCAGCGCGCCGCAGGCCAGACCCTTGAAGGTCGAAGCCATCGGGAAACGCTCGTCCGCGTGGTAGGCGACGGTACCGCCGGTGCCGGTGTCGATCACCGACAGGCCCAGGCGCGCAGCGTATTCCGTCTCCAGCGCGGCGAACGAGAGCGCGGCCGCCGTGGTCGAGGAGACGGCGGGGGTGGTGGTCTCGGCGGCGGTCGAACAGGCCGGAACGGCGACGGCGGTCATCGCCAGCGCGACGGCGGCGAGGCGGCCGCGCAGGGTGGTGGTCACGAAGGAAGTCACCACCGCACCCCATCACCACCGCCACCGCCCGGGCCAATACCCGACACGGCCGCCGGCGAGTCGGCATCGATATCGGCGCAGGTCGCCGCCGACCGGCGCGGACGAACGGTCGAGCGCCGACGCCGGATCCGGGGCGCCCGTGCCGCGCACGCTGGTTCAATGGCCGACATGGATCTGCTGCGACACCTCCGGTTCTTCGTCGCGGTCGCCGACGAGGGCCACTTCGGGCGGGCGGCCGCCGCGCTGGAGATGACGCAGCCGCCGCTGTCCCAGGGGCTGCGGCGGCTCGAACAGCATCTCGACCTCGAACTGATCCACCGCACCAGCCAGGGCGCGATGCTCACCGCCGCGGGCAGGCAGTTGCTGCCGCGGGCCCGGCTGCTCGTCGACGACGCCGACCGGCTGCTCGCGGAATCGGAGCGGATCGCCCAGCGCAGCGGCACCGTGCGGTTCGCCGCCACGACCGCGCTGCCGGACCGGCTGGTGGCCGCCTGCGTCACCGCGCTGCGGGTCCCGGGCGGCACCGTCTCGACCGCGCTCGGCACGACGGTCGATCTCACGGCCGAGGTGCGGGCCGGGATCTGCGATGTCGCCGTGATCGAACATCCGGCCCTGGTCGACGGTATCGACGCCGGTCCGGTCGTGAAACTGCCCCGATGGCTGGTGGTTCCGGCCGAGCACCGCACCACCACCGCCGAGCGGCCCACCTTCCCGATGCTCGCCGGACTCCAGTTCGCGCATCCCGCCCGCAGCGCCAATCCACCCGCCTTCGACACCGTGCTCGACCTGCTGCGCGAGCGCGGCCTCGACACCGGCACCCTCAGCGCGCCCGACGACCGCGCGGTGCTGGCCGCGGTCGCCGCGGGCACCTGTTTCGGCCTCACCGCCACCCCGCCCACGCCGACGCCGGGCGTGGCCTGGCTGACACTCGCGCCACAGTCGGTGGCTTTGCGGGTCAGGATCATTCGCCGCCCCGACGCCGCCGACCACGCCGACGCCCTGGACAAGGTGCTCTACCGCGAGCGCCTGCGATGAGCGTCACCGACCGGATCCGCGCCGTGTTCGCCGACGCGGGCTGCACCGGATGGCTGCATGCCCGCCGCTGCGACGACTCCCCCGCCGAGCTGTCGGTCGGCGGCCGTGAGCGGGTGGTCACCGCGTCGGTGTACAAACTGCTGCTGTTCGTCGCGTTCTGTCGGCAGGTCGACGACGGGCTGCTCGACCCCACCGCGCCGATCACCGTCGACCCCGCCGAATGCACCCCCGGCCCGACCGGCCTCGCGGCGCTGCACGACCCGGTCACCCTGAGCCGCCGGGACCTGGCCACGTCCATGATGACGGTGTCCGACAACGCCGCCGCCGACGTGCTGCTCGGCGAACTGGGCTTGGCCGCGGTGACCGATCTCGTCGACGCGCTCGGCCTCACCGAGACCCGCGTCCTCGGCGGCACCGCCGATCAGCACCGCAGTCTCGTGCGCGATACCGACACCCACACCACCGCCGAGGCTTTCGCCGCGCTCGCCGACAACGACGAGGCCTGGACGGTCTCGGCCTACGACCCCGCCTACGCCAGCGCCACCACGCCCGAGGAGATGACCCGCTTCCTGCGCCTGCTCTGGCGCGGCGACGTGTTGTCCACGGCGAGTACCGAATTCACTCGTACCGTGATGAGCAGGCAGATCTGGCCGCACCGGATCGCGGCCGCCTTCCCGCATCGCGGGGTCGTCGTCGCGGGCAAGACCGGCACCATCGGCATCATCCGCAACGAGGTCGCCGTCGTCGAGTTCCCCGGCGAAACCCCCGTCGCGGTAGCCGTTTTCACCCGCGCCGCCCGCGCCGACCCGACCCTGCCCGTCGTCGACGCCGCCATCGGCGAAGCCGCCCGCCTCGCCGTCACCGAACTCCGCCGCCCCCACTGACCGACCCCGACCCGGTCGGATATGGCTAGCATCGTCGGTCGTGGGTGGAGATTCTTCCGGTGTCGGCCGGGTGCGGATGGTCGGGATCGTGGCGGGGGTCGTCGGGGTGGCGCTGGCGGTGGCGGCTCCGCTGCTGCCGGTGCGACAGGAGCGGGCGAGCCTGGACTGGCCGCAGCCGCAGTCGATGCAGCTGAGCGCGCCGCTGGTGGACTATGTGCCGTTGTCGCTGGAGCTCAGCGTGCCGTGCACGGCACTGCGGGACCTGACCGGGGCGACGGTGCTGGCGACGGTTCCGCCGCAGGCCCCGCGCGCGGGGTCGAAGGGACTGGTGGCGCGGATCGAGGACCGCCCGGAAACCGGCCGCACCCTCGCGGTCGTCCTGCGCGATCGACTGCTGCTGAGCGCGTCGCTGGCGGAGATCGCCGGTGGTGCGCCGCTCAGCGGTGGACCGGGCTCGTCCGAGAGCCGACCGTCGGGTACCGACCCCTCCGGCAGCACTCCCCCTTCCGGCACCGCCCCACCACCCGGCACCACGCCTCCCCCCGGCGCGACACCGCCACCCCCCGAGGCATCACGGTCGGACGCTCCGGCCGGACCCGCAGCCGGTTCGCAGAGCGGCGCGCCTGCCGGATCGACACCGACCGGCCAGAACACACCTACCGGGCCTGCACCCGTGCCCAACGCTCCGCAGTCCGGCGCTCCCTCCGGGTCCGGCCCCGGCGCAACGAACGGACCGACCGGGTCGACACCTCCACCGGCCGGGGCGCCGGGTGGTGGAAACCTGAGCGGCGCACCGCAGAACGGGCAGACGGCCGGGTGCGGTGCATTGACGGTCGTGTCGACGGCGACGAGGACGACCGCCGAACTCACCGGGCTGACCAAGCCCGACGGGTCGCCGCTGCGGACCACCATCGATGCCGATGTGCGCCCGCAGCTGGTCGGGGTCTATACCGAGCTGGATCGGGCGCGGGCGGGCGATGCGCGCCTGCACGCCGAGATCGATGCGCGGTTCTCGTCGAGTCCGAGCGGCTGGAAGCTGGCGGCGATCCTCGGTGCGGTGTTGTGCACGCTGATCGCGCTGATCTGCCTGCATCGCGGTGACATCCGCGACCGGCGGCGCGCACGACGCGTCCTGCCCGCGCGCTGGTGGCGCGTCACCGGCCTGGACGCGACGGTCGCGGGCACGCTGATGGTCTGGCATGTGATCGGCGCGAACAGCTCCGACGACGGCTACATCCTGACCATGGCGCGCGCCGCCAGGGAAGCCGGCTACACCGCCAACTACTACCGATGGTTCCAGGTCGCCGAGGCGCCGTTCGGCTGGCCCTACGAGGTCCTCGCCCAGCTCACCCGGATCAGCGACGCCGGACTGTGGATGCGCGTGCCCGCGCTGCTGGCCGCCCTGGTGTGCTGGCTGGTGCTGAGCCGGGAAGTGCTGCCACGCCTGGGTTCCCGCGTCGCCGCGAGCGCACCCGCCCGCTGGAGCGCCGCCCTGCTGTTCCTGGCCCTGTGGCTGCCCTACAACAACGGCCTGCGCCCGGAACCGCTGATCGCGGTCGGCGCGCTGCTCACCTGGTGCTCGATGGAGCGGGCGATCGCCACCCGCCGGCTGCTGCCCGCCGCCGTCGCGGTGCTGATCGCGGCGTTCTCCCTCGCCGCCGGTCCCACCGGTCTCATCTGCCTGGCCGCCCTGCTGGCCGGATCACGGCCGGTGCTGCGCACGATCATCGCCCGCGCGAGGACGGGCTCGGGACCGGCGCTGCCGCGCTACGCCGCGGTGCTGGCGCCGATCGCCGCCGCGGGCACACTCGTGCTCGTCGTCGTCTTCGCCGACCAGACCTTCGCGACGGTGCTGGAGGCCACCCGGGTCCGCCAGCTGGTCGGCCCCGACATGTCCTGGTTCGAGGAACGCACCCGCTGGGATTCGCTGCTCTCGGTGAATCCCGACGGCTCGCTGGCCCGGCGCTTCGGCGTGCTGGCCATGCTGCTGTGCCTGGCCGTCGGTGTCCTGGTGACCCTGCGTCGCGGCGGGCGCATCCCGTCCACCGCCCGTGGCCCGGTCACCCGCATGCTCGCGGTGACCTTCCTGGCCCTGCTGCTGATGATGTTCACCCCCACCAAGTGGACCCACCACTTCGGTGTCTACGCGGGTCTGGCGGGCGCGCTGGCCGCGGTGACCGCTGTCGCGCTGAGCCGCAGCCTCCTTCGGGCGGCCTACCTGCGCACCGTGTTCGCGGCGGCGGTGCTGTTCCTGCTCGCCGTCTGCTGCACCGGCTCCAACGGATACTGGTACGTCTCCGGCTACGGCGTCCCGTGGCCGGACCGGGCCCCGACCGTCGGCGGCATCGAGGTCTCCACCCTCTTCCTCGTGGCCACCGCCCTCACCCTGCTGGTCGCCCTGTGGCAGTACTACCGTGCCGCGCCCGAAGGAACCGAAACGAGCTCGCGCAGCGCCACACCCAGCGTTGCCGGCTCGCCGCACCCAACGGCCGACGACGCGGCCACCGCCACCGCATCCACGGGCGAGCCCGCGACGCTGCCCGGAACCGATGCCGGGGCCGCGAGCACGCCCAGGGCCGCCGGGCGATTCCGACTGCCGGTGATCGCGCCGCTCACCGTCGCCGCGGCGGCGATCGTGCTGTTCGACGTGGGATCGCTGGCTACCGCTGCCCTCGCGCAGTACCCCGCCTATTCGGTCGGTCTGTCGAATCTGCGGACGATGACCGGCGACTCCTGCGCGCTGGCCGACGCCGTACTGGTGGAAACCGATACGGCCGACTCGCTGCTGACTCCCTACACCGGCACCGTCGCCGACGGACTGTCCGCCGAGAACATCGGCTTCACCCCGAACGGCCTCGGCAGTCTCGCCCCCGACCCGGGCCCCGGCCAATCCTCCGCGCCCCCTTCGGGTTCGGGTCCGACCCCCGGCGGCCCTGGCGGCGCAGGACCGGGCAGCGCGGGTCCGGGCGGCAGCTCGGGGCCGGGTGGCGCAGCTCCCGG
>NZ_JBCGFB010000177.1:0-9744 GCF_038752175.1 Nocardia sp. No.11
GCTGGCCGAGGGCAAGCGCCAGGACGCGCCGCGACCGGTCGCGCCCCCGCAGCGGATCGAGGCGCCGCAGGAACCGGCGGCCGACAAGCCCGCGCGTTCGAAGCGCTGGCTGCTGGCCGTCGCCGGCGCGGCGGTGCTGGTCATCGCCCTGATCGCGACCGTGGTGGCGCTGATGACCGGCGGGGACAACTCGCCGGAGGGCCAGGTCCGCACCGCGATCGGCGACTACGCCGACGCGCTGCGCAGCGGTGACCTGGACAACCTGCGGTCGAGCACGTGCGGCCAGCTGCACGACTTCTATCAGGGCATCACCGCCGACCAGTTCAAGGGCGTGCATCAGCTCTCGACCGAGCGCGGTTCCATCCCCGTCGTCGCGAGCGTGGATGCGGTGCGCATCACAGGCGACACCGCGCTGGCCGAAGCGACCGTCTACACGTCGGCGGATCCGTCCAAGCGGACCGCGCGGACCTTCGACCTGCAGCGCACCGACGGAAACTGGAAGGTCTGCGACCCCGCGGGCACCCCGTAGCGGCGTGTCGACCCGTCGTAGCGGCAGTTGATGACCGCTATGACGGGTCACACATAACTGGTCATCCGGTTGGGTACTCGAGTAACATTTTCCGGATCATGAGCAGGGAACAGACAGTGTCGCAGCCGGGCACCGAAGCTGTGGTCCCGGATGCGTCGCTGGTCGGCCAGCGCTTCGGTTTCCGCGATCACTACGAGGTCGGCCGCGAGAAGATCCGGGAATTCGCCAGGGCCGTGCAGAACACGCACCCCGCCCACCACCAGGAAGTCGACGCGCGCAAGCTCGGGTACGACGGCGTCATCGCGCCGCCGACCTTCGCGTCGGTGATCGGGATGAGCGCCACCAGGGCGCTGCTCGACAGCGTGCTCACCGAGTACGACCTCTCCCAGGTGCTGCAAACCGACCAGGTCTTCGAGATCTACCGGCCCATGCTGGCCGGCGACCGGATCCGGACCGAGATCGAGATCGAGTCGATCCGCCAGTTCGGCGACAACGACTTCGTCAACGTCGGCTTCACGCTGGTCAACCAGGACGACGAGATCGCCGTGCAGGGCACCACCACCATCGTGGCCCGCCGCGGTGTCGAGGTGGACCCCAACATCGTCGAGGCCGTCGAGAACATCAGCATGCACGCGCGCCCGGCCGCGATCGCCGGGGTCGACACCGACGACATCCTGATCCGCCGCACCGGCCCCGCGCCGGTCGCCCCGGCACCCGAGTTCGCGCCGGTCAACACCGTCCCCGAGTTCGGCTCGGTGGCCAAGGGCGACGAGCTGCCCGCGGGCATCGCCAAGGTGACCCGCGGCGACCTGGCCAACTACGCCGGTGTCTCCGGCGACCCGAACCCGATCCACTTCAGCGATCGCGCCGCCGAACTGGCCGGCCTGCCGACGGTGGTGGCCCACGGGCTGCTCACCATGGGCCTGGCCGCCCAGTACCTGAGCGACTGGCTCGGCGACCCGACCGCGATCGCGAAGCTGGCCGTGCGCTTCTCCGGTTTCGTCCCGGTGCCGCCTGCCGCGGCGGGCGTCATCGAGTTCTCCGGCAAGGTCAAGTCGATCGACCCGCAGCGCCGCGGCGCCACCATCCTGTTGAGCGGAATCTCCGAGGGCCGCAAGCTCTTCGGCCGCGCCGTCGCCGAAGTTCGCCTCACCTGAGACGTCGTCGCCGGTGGCCGGGGCGAAACGCCTAGGCCACCGCGATGAACGTCAGAATCGTCGCCCCGATGCGGATGAGGTCGCCGTCGGCGAGCAGCGCGCCGCTGTCGATCGGCACCTCGTTGACGTAGACACCGTTGGCCGAGTGCAGATCCTTGATCAGCAGGCCGGCGCGGCTGGGCATGATGTGGGCGTGGTAGCGGCTGGCCTTCGGATCGTCGAGGACCAGCTCGTTGTCGGTCATCCGGCCGATCCGCAAGCCGCCGTGCGGAATCGGGATGGTGCGACCGTCGGCGAAGCGCAGGTTGCCGTTGCGGATCGAGCGCGGCACCTCGGTGACCGTCTCGGTCATCGCCGCCGCGAGCTGCTCGGAACGCTTGGCCTCCACCACATTCAGCGGTTCCTGCCGCAGCACCCGCTGTTCCAGCTCGATCAGCGCGGCACCGGGATCGATGCCGAGTTCCTCGGCCAGCACATTGCGCACCCGGCGGCACGCTTCCAGCGCGTCGGCCTGGCGGCCGGACAGGTAGAGCGCGGTGATCAGCTGACCCCACAGCGGCTCGCGCAGCGGGTGCTCGTTGGTCATCGAGACCAGCTCACCGATCACCGAAGACGCCCGCCCGCAGGCGATTTCGGCGTCGACGCGGGCGGAGACGGCCAGCAGCCGCTCCTCGTCCATCGCGGTGGCGAAGCCGTCGGCGAATTGCAGACCGGCCAGGTCGGCCAGCGCGCGCCCGGACCACTCCCGCAGCGCGGCGCCGAAGAGGTTGGCCGCGCCGGGGTGATCGCCTACCTCCAGGCAGCGGGTGCCCGCCTCGCGCGCGTTCTCGAACCGGCCGAGATCGCACGCGGTGTCCGGGATCTCGAGCCGATAGCCCGCGCCCTCGGTGCGCAGGACCTGAGCCGAGTCGATGCCCGCGTTGCGCAGGGCCTTGCGGATGTTCGAGACGAACACCTGCAGGCTGGCGGCGTAGGAGTCCGGCGGATCCTCGTTCCAGACCATCTCGGCCAGCACGGCAGAAGACACCGCGCGCCGTCGGTTGACGGTGAGCGCGGCTAGCAGAGCGCGCGGCTTGGGCCCGCCGACCGCCACCGGCTCGCCGCCGACCAGCAGTCGAACGGGCCCGAGCACACGGACATCAAGACTCATGAGCTCGGGCCCCGTTTGATTGTCGCGAAAGGCCGATCAGGAACCGCTGACGGAACGACCGGCCGACTTCAGGTCGTTGCACGCCTCGACGACGCGCGCGGCCATCGAGGTCTCGGCCTTCTTGAGGTAGCTGCGCGGGTCGTAGACCTTCTTGTTGCCGACCTCACCGTCGATCTTCAGCACACCGTCGTAGTTGGCGAACATGTGGCCGGCGACCGGACGGGTGAAGGCGTACTGGGTGTCGGTGTCGACGTTCATCTTCACGACGCCGTAGCGCAGCGAGTCCTCGATCTCGGACTTCAGCGAGCCCGAGCCACCGTGGAAGACGAAGTCGAACGGCTGCGAGCCCTCGGGCAGCGCCAGCTTGGCGGCCGCGACGCGCTGGCCTTCGGCCAGCACCTCGGGCTTGAGCACCACGTTGCCCGGCTTGTACACACCGTGCACGTTGCCGAAGGTGGCGGCCAGCAGGTACTTGCCGTTCTCACCGGCGCCGAGCGCGTCGATGGTCTTCTCGAAGTCCTCGGGCGAGGTGTAGAGCTTGTCGTTGATCTCGGCCTCGACGCCGTCTTCCTCGCCACCGACGACGCCGATCTCGACCTCGAGGATGATGTTGGCGGACTTCGAGAGCTTCAGCAGCTCCTTGGCGATCTCGAGGT
Source organism: Nocardia sp. No.11 (assembly GCF_038752175.1). Taxonomy (NCBI): domain Bacteria; kingdom Bacillati; phylum Actinomycetota; class Actinomycetes; order Mycobacteriales; family Nocardiaceae; genus Nocardia; species Nocardia sp. No.11. The sequence goes on from NZ_JBCGFB010000177.1 coordinate 3,493, forward strand.
TCTCGTCGATCGGGATGGCCGAGCCGTCCCACATGTGCGACTGGAACAGCGGGTTCTGGCCGTTGTTCACCCGCTCCTGCGAGATCGCGAGCAGCGGACGCACGTAGGTGTCCAGCTTGTCCTTGGGGCAGTGGTCGGTGTGCAGCGCGATCGTCACGTCGTACTTCGCGGCGACCACGTGCGCGAACTCGGCCAGCGCCACCGCGCCGGTGACCATGTCCTTCACGCCCAGACCGGAGCCGAACTCGGCGCCACCGGTCGAGAACTGGATGATGCCGTCGCTGCCCGCGTCCGCGAAGCCCTTGATGGCGGCGTTGATCGTCTCCGACGAAGTGCAGTTGATAGCCGGGAATGCGAACGAGTGCGCCTTGGCCCGGCCGAGCATCTCGGCGTAGACCTCCGGAGTCGCGATAGGCACAGCAGTGACCTCCGTGTGTGGGGAGCGAAAAACCAATTCTGTCAGGCGTCAGCCTACTGTGGGCCACTCATGTCACAGATTCGCCCGGTACTGTGGGGGCCGTGACTTTGCTGGCGGTATCCGATGCGGTGACGAACAACCTTGCGTTGACCCAGTTGCTGGACCCGATGTATCTGCTCCAGGAGACCTGGCTCAAGAACGCGGTCCTACCCGCCATCCTGGCCATCGTCTTCATCGAGACCGGCCTGCTGTTCCCGTTGCTGCCCGGTGACTCGCTGCTGTTCACCGGCGGCATGCTGGCCGCGCAGCCGAACCCGCCGGTCTCCATCTGGGTGCTGGTGCCCCTGGTGATCCTCGTCGCCTTCGCCGGCGACCAGTGCGCGTATTGGATCGGTCGCAAGATCGGCCCGGCCATCTTCAAGAAGGAAGACAGCCGCTTCTTCAAGAAGCAGTACGTCATCGAGACGCACGAGTTCTTCGAGAAGCACGGCCCCAAGACCATCATCCTGGCCAGGTTCGTGCCGATCGTGCGCACGTTCATGCCGGTGCTGGCCGGTGTGTCGAAGATGAGCTACCGCAAGTACGTGGCGTTCGACATCGTCGGCGCGGTGCTGTGGGGTGGCGGTGTCACGGTGCTCGGCTACTTCCTGGGCAACGTGCCGTTCATCCGGGACCACATCGAGGGCATCTTCCTGCTGATCGTGTTCGTCTCGATCCTGCCCGCGATCATCACCGTCGGTAAGAAGGTGCTCGACAAGCGTCGCGGTACCGCGCCCACCGAGGACGCGCCCGCCGCCGAGCTGGCCGCTTCGGCGAACGAGATCCGCTGAGCAAGTGACCGCAGTACCGTCGACCCTGGCACTGGGCAGCTTCGAGCCACTGATCTCGGCAGGCCCCGCCGTGGTCTGGACGGTTGTCCTCGTCTTCGTCTTCCTCGAATGCGCGTTCATCATCGGGCTGTTCCTGCCCGGTGACTCCATGCTGATCACCGCCGGCATCGTGATGGCCTCGCACGCCAACGGCGAAGCGCAGGTCTGGGCCCTGTCGGTGGGCACCATGGTGGCCGCCATCGCGGGTAATCAGGTGGGCTATGTCGTGGGCCAGCGCACCGGGCACCACCTGGTCGCGCGCAAGAACGGCCGCTATATCAACACCAGGAATCTGGCCAAGGTCACCGCGCTGCTGGAGAAACACGGGTTCCTCGCCGTGCTGGTGGCGCGCTGGATTCCGTGGGTGCGCACGCTGTGCCCGATGGTCGCGGGCGCGGCCAAGATGGATCACCGCCGCTACACCATCGCCAGCACCCTCGGCGCGATCATCTGGGCCCCGGTGCTGCTGTTGATCGGCTACTACGCGGGCGAGTTCCTCGAGCAGGTGCCGTGGCTGATGCCCGCGGTGATCGGCACGATGATCGTCGGCCTGATCATCGGCACGATCCTGGGCCTGCGCCACTACCGGCAGGAGATGGCCAAGCCGGCCGAGGACTTCGATATCGACCGGGCGCCCAGCGTCGTCGGCGAAGCCGAGCGCTGACAGCTCACAGCCCGGCCGCGGTGACCTGGTAGGCGGCTTCCATCAGTATCCAGCCGGACAGCTGCACCGACAGATCGCGTTCCGGCACGACCGAGGCCGTCACGGAACCGCCCGCCGTGAACTTGCCCGCACCGGCCGTGCCGCCGGGTAAGCGGGCGGGTTTGCTCCAGTCGTGGCCGAACAGCGGCTCGCCCTCGACCTCGAGGCGATTGGCCCAGGCCGCGGTCGCCGACGCCTTCACGATGGCCGCCGCGGTCCGCCGATCGGTCTCCTGCTGCTTGCCGTCGCCGGGCAGCATCAGGGCGACGACCGCCAGATAGCGGGCGAGGATGCCGTTGAACAGGCCGCCGTCGCCGCCGCCGCCACCGGAGATCACCAGGCGGGTGGTCATGTGTTCCTCGACGGCGGCCAGCAGGCGGCCGACCCGCGCGAGGTGCCGCTCGTCGTCGTCGATACGCACGGCCAGCTCGGTCTCCAGGCCGAGCACGACGCCCTGGCAGTAGCTGAACACCGGGCGCTCGATCTCGCCGGACGGCAGGTGGATGCCGTCGAGAATCAGGCCGGACTCGGGGTCACGCAGGGTGGCGTCGATCCAGTCGGCCATCTGCTGCGCGCGCTCGACCCGGCCCAGGCGCAGCAGCGCGATGCCCGCCGGGCCGTTGGCGGGGGCATTGAAGAAGTCCGAGCGGACCCGCCACGGGATGCCGCCGCCGGTCTCCGGGTCCCAGGCGCCGTAGAGCTGCTGTTCGAGCGCGACGAGGGCACGGCGGGCGGTGGTCAGCTCCTGGGTGCGCTCGGCGCGTTCCAGCGCGATCGCGAGCCAGGCCATGTCGTCGTAGTAGCGGTTGGTCCAGCCGGTGATGTTGCGGAGCCGGATGGCGCGGGCGATCGCGCCGATCCGCCGCCGCCGCGCGGGCGTGGGGACCCGGTTGGCGGCGTCGACCGCGATGTCGAGCAGATGCGCCTGCCACCAGTAGTGCCAGCCGGCGAAGCCGCGTTCACGCCGGGTGGCAGGCCAGCCGACGACTCCCAATTCCGTTCCGGGACAACCCCACAGCATGCGCAGGTGCCGCGAGATGATCGCGGACTCGGCCATGTCGGCGCGCTCGGACCACAACGCCGGTGTCGGCACGGATCCGGCGCGTTCTGTGGGCTGTGGGCGCCGGCCGCTGCGCGAGGTCATAGGACCATGGTGCCAGTTGCTGCCCGGTTTCCGCGCCCGTTCTGTTACCGATTCGAGGCTGATTCGATCACAACCGGGCCGATACACACATCAAGACGGTCAGGAACCGACCGCTACCAGGCCAGCGACAGGTCGGCGTGCTGCCTGATCCAGGCGTGCATGGCGATCCCGGCGGCGACGCCGGCGTTGATGCTGCGGGTCGAGCCGAATTGGGCGATCGAAACCGTCAGCGCGGCAGCGTCTTTCGCATCGTCGCTGACACCGGGGCCTTCCTGGCCGAACAGCAGCAGGCAGTCGCGGGGCAGTTGCGCGGTCTCCAGCGGGACCGCGCCGGGCACATTGTCGACCGCGACGACGGCCAGTCCCTCGGCGTCGGCGAAGGCGCGCAGCTCGGCCAGATCGCTGTGGTGCACCAGGTGCTGGTAGCGGTCGGTGACCATCGCGCCACGCCGGTTCCACCGCCGCCTGCCGACGATGTGCACCGCGGCCGCGGCGAAGGCGTTGGCGGTGCGGACCACGGTGCCGATGTTGGCGTCGTGCCCGAAGTTCTCGATGGCCACGTGGAAGGGAAAACGGCGCGCGTCGATGTCGGCGACGATCGCCTCGCGGGTCCAGTAGCGGTACGCGTCGACGACATTGCGCCGGTCACCCTCGGCCAGCAGCACCGGGTCGTAGCGTTCGTCGGTGGGCGCCGGGGTGCCGTATTCCTGTTCCCACGGCCCGAGCCCGTGCGGATGCTCGCCCCATTCGGTCGGACCCGCGACCTCGACCTCGGGCGATGGCACTGACTCGTTCACCCGGAGAATGCTAGGTGGGCCCGGGTTACGCCGACGATTCGGCTGCCCCCACGAGCAAGAACACCACCACGCTCGCCACACCGACGAGCAGCGACACCGCCAGCACCACGGTGCCGACGATCCCCATGATGTAGCCCGCGTAGGCCTGCGAGCGCCCGCCCGTCCGGCCCTGCGACGCGTCGATCTCACCGAGCACGGTGCGACCCTTGGCCCAGGCGAACGGCGCGAGGATGCCGCACAGCGCCAGTCCGAGGATGCCGAGGATCAGCACCGTGGTCGCCTGCGGATGATCCGGCGGCGGCCCGTAGCCGGGATATCCCTGGGGCGGGGGCGGAGTGCTCATGCGCGAATCGTAATCGCGGACGCCCCGAACCGGGTGGTGACGCGACCTATCCTGGAGGGCGTAGGGCTCACGGGTGGTTGTCGGTATGGAGCACACGCGCATTGTTCAGGCGCTGAGCTGCGTCGTCGCGATGTATGTCGTCGCGCTCGCGGTCTGGCTCGGCTGGCTCGCCCCGCATACGCCGCCGGGGACGATGCCCTACCAGGTCCTCATCATGGTCGGGTTGTTCGGTTCCGGCGCGGGCATCGCCATGGCGATCGCCTCCATGCCGACCAGGGCCGACCGCAAACTGCGCAGGCACGGGCTGGAGGGCTGGGCGCGTATCGACGGTATGCGCGCGCTGGCACGCACCGACCATTCCAGTGAACTCACCGAATTCGACGTCGAACTGACCGTGCCGGGGTCCGACACGTATCACGGCACGATCGTGGTCGACGTGATGCCGGTGGACAGACCGCGCATGACGATCGGTCAGACCATTCCGATCCGCGTCGATCCGAGGAACCGCGACCGCATCATGCTCCTTCCGCCTTCCCGCGATTCCGGCCAGACGTAGGACGGTCGTCGGCTGAGCAGGCGGCTGCCGGTTCGGCGTGGGGTCGGGTCAGCCCGTGCCCGGCGAGTTACCCAACCGGTCAGCCGGGGGCCGCGTTTGCCGAGGGCAGGGCCACTATCGGGCGGCCGCGACGCAAGGTCCGCTGCCAGCGCTGGGGGTCGAAGATCGCCGGTTCGGTGCTGTCGATGAAGGCCCGGATCAGTTTCACGAAACGGTCCGGGTCGAAATGGTGCGGGAAATGTCCGGCGCCGTCGAAGATCTCGAGCATCGAGCCGGGAAACGCGCGGTGCGCGCGTTCGGCGTGGCCGGAGGGGATGACGGTGTCGCGGGTGCCGCCGATGATGAGCGTCGGCAGGTGCGCGGCCAGGTAGCCCCGGTCGAGCATGGTGATGGACTGACCGCGCCGATCGGCGGCGGCCCGGATCGTGCGCAGGAACGCGTTGCGCGCGGCGGTGTCGGACAGCTGGCCGTAGAGGCCGAGCACGTAGTCGACGTCCGGGCCGAGCCGCAGACCGCCCATGCTGTTGACCACCGGGATCGCCGCGCGCACGACGGTGCGCACCGGCCAGCTGGTCACGGCCATCAGCCCGGGACCAGCGCCGGGCAGGGTGGCCAGCCGGAACGCCGGATGCACCCCCGCGCCCATCCCCGCCGGGCAGACCAGCGCGAGCCGCTCCACTTTCTCCGGGAACTGGTAGGCGAACTGCATCGCGACCCCACCACCGAGCGAGTGCCCGACCACGGTGACCCGCTCGATGCCGAGCACGCTGAGCAGGTCACGCATGCCGTTCGCGTAGGCGGCGACGGCGTAGTCGGCGCGGGGCTTGTCCGATTCGCCGTGGCCGAGCAGGTCGGGCGCGAGCACGGTGAAGTGCTCGGCGAGCGCGTCGAACACCGGCGCCCAGGTCCCCGAACTGTCGGAGATGCCGTGAATGAGCAACAGCGGCGGCCCCGACCCCGCCATCCGGAACGCGCGGCGATAGCCGTGCACCTCGATGAACTGCACTTCCCCGGTCATCTTCGAAGCGTGCGCGGCGGGTGTTGCCGCCGGAGGACACCCAGGTAAGCGCTGTGTGACAGGGAGTATCAGGCACCGCGGCGGGGCGTGCCCACCGCGGGATCGGTCAGCAGATACTGCGCCGCGGCGTAGGTCGCCAGGATGACGCCCTCGCTGATCCGGCGGGTCCGCTCCTCGCGCGCGAACAGGCGACGCAGCACGATCAGCCCGTCCGACACCGTGAACAGCAGCGCGCCGAGACCGAGCCGACTGCGCGGGTCGCCGTTCGGGATGTTCAATCCGGCGATATTCCGGGCGCCCGGCGCTAGCGCGGGGTCCGAGGCCAGGGTCGCGGCGGTGCCGAGAGTGGCGCCGTAGGCGGTCAACGGCACCGCCAGCACCGGGGCCTTGGCCCGCAGCAGACC
>NZ_JBCGFB010000178.1:0-9435 GCF_038752175.1 Nocardia sp. No.11
CCTGGCGGTGGCCTCCGGCGCCGCGGCCGCCCGCCTGTTCGAGGACGCGGGCGCGGTGGTGCTGCGCGGTGACCGCCAGCTCGACACGACCGCCCTGCTCACCGCGATCCGCGCGATGCCGAACCGGGAAGTCCTCGTCCTGCCCAACGGCGCGCTGCCCGCGCAGGAACTCGTGGCCGCCGGTGTCGCCGCCCGTGACGGGTCACGTGACGTCCTGCTGCTGCCGAGCGCGTCGATGGTGCAGGGCCTGGCCGCGCTCGCGGTCCACGATCGCGGCCGGATCGCCGTGGACGACGCGTTCGCGATGTCGGAGGCGGCTGCGACCACCCGCTGGGGCGCGCTGCGCCCGGCCCGGGTACGCGCGCTGACCATGGTCGGCATGTGCTCGCCCGGTGACGGACTCGGCCTGGTCGGCCACGACGTGGTGGTCATCGACCCCGACGTGGTCGGCGCCGGTCGTATCCTGCTGGACCGGATGCTCGGTCTCGGTGGCGAATTGGTGACACTGCTGATGGGCGCCGACGCGGGCCCCGAACTGGGCGCGGTCCTGGCCGAGCACGTGACAGCCGGTTTCCCCGGTGTCGAGGTCGTGGTGTATTCCGGTGGGCAGCAAGCGGATCTGGTGCAGATAGGGGTCGAGTGATGGCGACGTTGAGTGACCGGCTCGACCACGTGCTCGGGGTGAAGGCGGCCGACCGGCTGACCGAGGCGTTCGACATGACCACGGTCGAGGACCTGTTGCGTCACTATCCCGCCCGCTACGCCACCCAGGGACAGCCGCTCACCGAGGAGGAACCGGAGGAGAGCGCGCACATCACCGTCATCGGCCGGATCACCAAAACCGAACTGCGCCCGATGAAGAACCGGCGCGGCTCGCTGCTCAAGGTGCAGCTCGACACCGGCGCCACCCGCCCGATCGAGGCCACCTTCTTCAACGGTGACAAGGTGCGCTACCTGGTGAAAGAGGGGGTGCGAGCGATGATGTCGGGCACCGTGCACTGGTGGCGCCCCGACCGCTGGAACCTCTCGCACCCGGACTATCTGATCCTGCCCGACAAGGCCGAGGCCGGTGTCGAGGAGCTGACCTCCGTACGCGGCAGCGGCGCGCTGCGCGGACTGGCGCAGAGCGCGAAAGGCGCTGGGGGAGTGGACGCGTCGTTCTTCGAGCGCGAGTTCGTGCCGGTGTACCCGGCGACGGCGAAGGTGCAGAGCTGGGATCTGCTGGCCTGCATTCGCCAGGTGCTCGACCAGCTCGACCCGATCGAGGACCCGCTGCCCGCCGACCTGCGCGAGGAACGCCACCTGCTCGAGGTCTCCGACGCGCTGCGCCTGATCCACCTGCCCGAACACAAGCTCGATATCGAGAAGGCCAGGGACCGGCTGCGTTTCGACGAGGCGCTGGCCCTGCAGCTGGTGCTGGCCGAGCGCAGGCACGAGGTCGAGGGCCGCACCGCCCCGGCGTGCCCGCCGCGCACCGACGGCATCGCCGCCGCCTTCGACGAGCGGCTGCCGTTCGAGCTGACCGAGGGCCAGCAGCAGGTGATCGACGAGATCTCCGCCGACCTGTCGCGCACCCGCCCGATGCACCGCCTGTTGCAGGGCGAGGTGGGCTCGGGCAAGACCATCGTCGCCCTGCACGCGATGCTGCAGGCGGTCGACGCGGGCCGCCAGTGCGCGCTGCTCGCGCCAACGGAAGTGCTCGCCGCCCAGCACTACCGGTCGCTGCGGGCGATGCTCGGTGATCTCGGCACCGCCGGGGAACTCGGCGCGGCCGAACAATCCACGAAGGTGGTGCTGCTCACCGGCTCGATGTCGGTAGCGGCGAAGAAGGCGGCGCTGCTGGACGCGATGACCGGTGAAGCCGGCCTGGTCATCGGCACGCATGCGCTGATCCAGGACGCGGTGGAGTTCTTCGACCTCGGCCTGGTGGTTGTCGACGAACAGCACCGCTTCGGCGTCGAACAGCGCGATGCCCTGCGTGCCAAGGCCAAGGACGGCATCAGCCCGCACCTGCTGGTCATGACCGCCACGCCGATTCCGCGCACCATCGCGATGACCACGCTCGGTGATCTGGAGACCTCCACCCTCACCCAATTGCCCAGGGGCCGTTCACCGATCGTGTCGAAGGTGGTGCCGCGCAAGCTGCATCCGGGCTGGGTGGACCGCGCCTGGGAGCGCATTCTCGAAGAGGTCGGCGCGGGCAGACAGGCGTATGTGGTGTGCTCGCGCATCGGCGAGGACCCCGACGCCCCGCCCGCCAAGGGTAAGAAATCCGCGGAAGAGAAGGAAGGCCCGACCACCCAGGCCGCGGTCGAGATGTACGAGACGCTGAGCGCGGGCCCGCTGTCGGGGGTGCGGGTCGGGCTGCTGCACGGCCGCCTGCCCTCGGACGAGAAGGACCAGGTGATGCGTCAGTTCAACGACGGCGCCATCGATGTCCTGGTGTGCACCACGGTCGTCGAGGTCGGTGTCGACGTGCCGAACGCGACGGTGATGGTGATCGTCGACGCCGACCGGTTCGGCGTGAGTCAGCTGCACCAGCTGCGCGGCCGGATCGGCCGCGGCAAGCATCCCGGGCTGTGTCTGCTGATCACCGATGCCGCGCCCGGCGGCACCGCGATGGCCCGGCTGGAGGCGGTGGCCGCGACCACCGACGGCTTCGAACTCTCGGTGCTCGACCTGCGCCAGCGCCGCGAGGGCGATGTGCTCGGCGCGGCGCAGTCCGGCACCGCCCGGTCGCTGCGGCTGCTGTCGCTGCTCGACGACCTCGAGGTCATCACCGCCGCCCAGGAGCTGGCCAGGCAGGTCGTCGCCGACGACCCCGGCCTGGTGAAGCATCCCGGGCTGGCGGGGATGATGGACGCCGCCGTCGACGGCGAACGCATCGAATACCTCGCGAAGTCCTGACGCTCAGCGCGGCAGGCGCGGATACGGCAGATCGGTGCTGGTGTGCTCGGCCACCGCGAGCGGCCGCCCGATCTGCGGGAACGCGCGCTGCGGGCACGCGGGCCGCTCGCACACCTTGCAGCCCGCCCCGATCGGCACCGCCACCTGCGGGTCGTCCAGTTGCAGGCCCTGGGAGTAGACCAGCCGGTCGGCGTATTCGATATCGCAGCCGAGCCCGATGACGAAGTTCTTCGCCGCGGTGCCGTAGCCCTGCGCGGATGCCGGGGTGGTCCGGGCGATCCACAGGTAGCGGCGCCCGTCGGGCATCTCCGAGATCTGGGTGAGGATGCGGCCCGGGTGCGCGAACGCCTCGTGGGTGACCCACAGCGGGCAGCTGCCGCCGACCCGGGAGAAATGGAACGCGGTGGCGGACTGCCGTTTCGAGATGTTGCCCGCCCGGTCGGTGCGTACCAGGAAGAACGGCACCCCGCGCTGGCCCTGTCGCTGCAGGGTGCTCAGCCGGTGGCACACCGTCTCGAAGCCGACCTCGAACCGCAGCGCGAGCAGGTCGACGTCGTAGCGCAGTTCCTCCGCCGACCGCAGGAACCGGCCGTAGGGCAGGATCAGCGCGCCCGCGAAGTAGTTGGCCAGCCCGACCCTGGCCAGGGTGCGGGACTCACCGGTGAGTGCCCGTGATTCGGCGAGGACGTTGTCGATCTCGCGCCCGTAGAGCAGCAGGCCCAGGGTGGTGGCGATCTGGAAGGCGCGCTGTCCGGGGCGCAGCCGCCGCGCCAGGGTGAGCGTGCGGGTGTCGGGATCGTAGTGGCGCTTGGGAATGGTCGGGTCGGCGCCGTCGCCGCGGACCAGCACGGTGACACCCGCGCGTTCCTCGGCGATCCTGGCCAGCTGCCGGTCCAGCGAGCCGATGCTCAGCCCCGACTCCTCGAACAGCTGCTCGGCGGCGTGGTCGAGGGTGGAGATGTGGTTGCGGTGGTCGTAGAAGAAGTCGCGTACGTCCTCGTAGGGCATGGGTGTGCCCGGCGCGCCGCTGGGCGTGTCCACCCGCGAGGACAGCAGGTCGAGCTGATCGGTGGCCGCGCGCAGGCGCCGGTGCATGGCGATGACGATGCGGGCCACCTCCGGCAGCCGGGTCGCGAGTTCCTCGACCTCGGTGATCGGCGCGGTGTCGCCACCGCCCGCGGCTTCCACGAGCACTTCGTGTAGATCCGAGACCAGCCGCGCGTCGGAGTCGGCGGCGAAGAACTGCACATCCAGATCGAAGGTCGAGTTCAGTTTCAGCAGAACGGGAATGGTGAGCGGGCGCTGGTCGCGTTCGAGCTGGTTGAGATAACTGGGCGAGAGATCCAGCGATTTCGCGAGCGCCGCCTGAGTCATCCGTCGTTCTTCACGCAGCCGTCGTAGCCTGGCCCCCGCGTACATCTTCCGCACGCCGGAGATCCTAACTCGCCGGGTTTGCAATGTTCGCTCGAAATCGTGATTGTCTGGGGAGAAGCCCAGTCCTGCAAGGGATTTTACCTGTGACTACCGGTGCGTAACGTGCGAAGAGACCGTTAGGTCGGATCCGGGGTCCGTGGCGATCGGATATCACGTCCCCGACCTTACCGTCCAGCCTTCGCAATGTTCGCTGATTCATCGAGTGTCGCACACAAAAATACGCTTGTTCAGCATGTTCTCCGAGCGGTTCGCGGTGCGTAGCGTGCGAATTGTGGCTGGGATCGACCAGCTGGAATCGGAGGATCAGTGAAAACCCATCTCGTTCGCAGTGTCGGCGCCGCCGAGGAGTTCCCCCGCGCGCAGCACCTGGCCACGCTGGTGGCGGAGGTGGCCACCGACCCGGTGCCGGTGTCAGGCGAGGTCACCGACATGATCGTCAACCGGATCATCGACAACGCGGCGGTGGCCGCGGCCTCGGTCCTGCGCGGCCCGGTGCGGACGGCCAGAGCGCAGGCGAGCGCCCATCCGCTGCCCGTGGGCGCACGCCGACACGGCGCCACCGTGTTCGGACTGGCGGGCGCGCAGCGCTTTTCCCCGGAGTGGGCGGCGCTGGCCAACGGTGTCGCGGTCCGCGAACTCGACTTCCACGACACCTTCCTGGCCGCCGAGTACTCCCATCCCGGCGACAACATCCCGCCGATCCTGGCCGTCGCCCAGCACACCGGGCGCAGCGGCGCCGAGCTGATCCGCGGCCTGGCGACCGGCTACGAGATCCAGATCGACCTCGTGCGCGCGATCTGCCTGCACGAGCACAAGATCGACCATGTCGCCCATCTCGGCCCGTCGGCCGCGGCGGGCATCGGCACGCTGCTCGGTCTCGACGCCGAGACCATCTATCAGGCGGTCGGCCAGGCGCTGCACACCACCACCGCGACCCGGCAGTCCCGCAAGGGCGAGATCTCCAGCTGGAAGGCCTACGCGCCGGCCTTCGCGGGCAAGATGGCGGTCGAGGCGGTCGACCGCGCGATGCGCGGGGAGGGCGCGCCCGCCCCGATCTGGGAGGGCGCCGACGGCGTCATCGCCTGGCTGCTCGGCGGCGCCGACGCCGAATACCGGGTGCCGCTGCCGGGCCCCGGCGAGGCCAAGCGCGCGATCCTGGACAGCTACACCAAGGAGCACTCGGCCGAATACCAGAGCCAGGCCCCGATCGACCTGGCGCGCAGGCTGCGCGAGCGGATCGCCGACACCGCCCGCATCACCTCGATCGTGCTGCACACCAGCCATCACACCCACTACGTGATCGGCACCGGGTCCGGTGACCCGCAGAAGTTCGACCCGCACGCCAGCCGCGAGACCCTCGACCACTCGCTGCCCTATATCTTCGCGGTCGCCCTGCAGGACGGCACCTGGCATCACGAGCGCTCTTACGCACCCGAGCGCGCGCGCAGGCCCGACACCATCGCGCTGTGGCGCAAGATCTCCACCGTCGAGGACCCGGAGTGGACGCGCCGCTATCACGCGACCGACCCGGCGGAGAAAGCCTTCGGCGCCAGGGCCGTGGTCACCCTCGACGACGGCACCGTCGTCGTCGACGAGCTCGCGGTGGCCGACGCGCATCCGCTGGGCGCGCGGCCGTTCGCCCGCGCGCAGTACCTCGAGAAGTTCCGCGTCCTCGCCGACGGCGTCGTCGCGCCGGACGAGCAGGAGCGCTTCCTCGACGCCGCGCAGCGGACCCCGGAGCTGGCCGCGGGCGAGCTGGACCAGCTCAGCTTCGCGGTCGACCCGGTCCTGTTCGAGGTGCTCCCCGCCGCGCGGGAAGGACTGTTCTGATGAGTGTTTCGGGACTGCTCGCCGCGCACACCAGCCCGGCGCGCAAACGCGCCGCGTTCCGGGCCGGCCTGGCCTCCGGACAGTTGCAGCGGTTGCCGGGCGCGGTGAATCCGCTGGTGGCCACGCTGATCCAGGAGATCGGATTCGACGGCGTGTACGTCTCCGGTGCGGTGGTGTCGGCCGAGCTGGCGCTGCCCGACATCGGGCTGACCACGCTCACCGAGGTCGTCGAACGGGGTCGCCAGATCGCGCGCGCCACCGAGCTGCCGGTCCTCGTCGACGCCGACACCGGCTTCGGCGAACCGATGAACGCCGCCCGCACGGTGGCCCTGCTCGAGGACGCGGGCCTGGCCGGCTGTCACCTCGAGGATCAGGTCAATCCCAAACGGTGCGGTCATCTCGACGGCAAGGCGGTGGTCGAGACCGCGGCGATGGTGCGCCGGATCCGGGCCGCGGTCGCGGTGCGCCGCGATCCCGGCTTCGTGATCTGTGCCCGCACCGACGCGCGCGCCATCGAGGGACTCGACGCGGCGATCGAGCGGGCCAAGGCCTACGCCGACGCGGGCGCCGACCTGATCTTCACCGAGGCGCTGGTCGAGGAGGCCGAGTTCGCGAGGTTCCGTGCCGCCGTGGATGTCCCGCTGCTGGCGAACATGACCGAGTTCGGCAAGACCCCGCTGCTGTCGGTCGCGACCTTGACCGATCTCGGCTACAACGCGGTGATCTACCCGGTCACCACGCTGCGGCTGGCGATGGGCGCGATCGAGGACGGCCTGCGCGAGATCGCCACGGCAGGAACCCAAACGGCGTTGCTGGGTCGCATGCAGCACCGGTCGCGGCTCTACGAACTGCTGGGCTACCAGCGCTACAACGAATTCGACTCCGGCATCTTCGATTTCACAGTGAGTGAGTGACCATGACCAGTGGACATACGGCACCGCGGCCCATCGCCAAGGGGCTGGCGGGCGTGGTGGTCGACACGACGAGCATCTCCAAGGTGGTTGCCGAGACCAACTCGCTGACCTACCGCGGCTATCCCGTGCAGGATCTGGCCGCGCGCTGCACCTTCGAGGAGGTCGCCTACCTGCTCTGGCACGGCGAGCTGCCCGACGACGGGCAGCTGCAACAGCTGTGCCAGCGCGAACGCGCGCAGCGCCGGATCGACCGGTCGGTGCTGGCGCTGGTGGAGAAGATGCCCGACACCTGTCATCCGATGGATGTGGTGCGCACGGTCGTCAGCTACCTCGGCACCGAGGACGCCGCCGCCGAGAGCGTGGGCGAACGGGAAAGACTCGCCGCCGCACTGCGATTGACCGCGCTGCTGCCCACGGTGATCGCGGCCGCGATGCGCAGGCGGCGCGGGCTCGACCCGATCGCCCCGCATTCCCAGCTCGGGTTCGCCGAGAACTTCCTGTACATGTGCTTCGGCGAGGTGCCCGCGCCGCGGATCGTGCGGGCGTTCGAGATCTCGCTGATCCTCTACGCCGAGCACGGTTTCAACGCCTCCACCTTCGCCGCCCGGGTGGTGACCTCCACCGGCTCGGACCTGTACAGCGCGATCACCGCGGCCATCGGCGCGTTGAAGGGCAGGCTGCACGGCGGCGCCAACGAGGCGGTCATGCACACCATGCTCGAGATCGGTGACCCCGCTCGGGCCGCGGCCTGGGTCGGCGAGACGCTGGCCGCGCGGCGCAAGGTGATGGGCTTCGGCCACCGCGTCTACCGTAACGGCGACTCGCGGGTGCCGACGATGAAGGCCGCCCTCGACGAGGTGGCCGCGGTCACCGGCGGACAGCGGTGGGTGCGGATGTACGACGCGCTCGCCGCGGCCATGGCCGAGAAGACCGGTATCGCACCGAATCTCGACTTCCCCGCCGGGCCCGCCTACTACCTGATGGGCTTCGACATCGAGATGTTCACGCCCATCTTCGTGATGAGCCGGATCACCGGCTGGACCGCGCACATCGCCGAGCAGTCGGCCGCGAACGCGCTGATCCGGCCGCTGTCGGAGTATCGCGGCGTCGACCAGCGTCCGGTGCCCACGCGTCACTGAACCGGTCCGCGTCGGCCCCGCATCGCCGACGCCGCGGACCGGCACCACCGCCCCGGACGGATCACCCGTCCGGGGCGGTGCTGTGTTCAGCGCAGCGCGGCGGCCGCCGTCACCAGGTTGCGCAGCGACGCCTCAACCTCCACCGGGCCACGCGTCTTGAGACCGCAGTCCGGGTTCACCCAGAGTCGTTCGGCCGGTACGGCCGCCAGCGCGGCCGACAGTGCGGCGGTGATCTCCTCGACCGAGGGCACCCGGGGCGAGTGGATGTCGTAGACGCCGGGGCCGACCCCGAGCGCGAAACCGGCCGCGTTCAGGTCGTCGAGAACCTCCATGTGCGAGCGGGCCGCCTCGATCGAGGTGACATCGGCGTCCAGGCCCGCGATCGCCGAGATCACCTCGCCGAACTCCGAATAGCACAGGTGCGTGTGCACCTGGGTGGTGTCGGCGACCCCGGCGGTGGCCAACCGGAACGCGTCCACCGACCAGCGCAGGTAAGCGGGCTGATCGGCCGCGCGCAGCGGCAGCAGCTCGCGCAGGGCGGGCTCGTCGACCTGGATGATCCGGGCGCCCTGGGCCTGCAGGTCCACCGTCTCGTCCCGGATCGCCAGTGCGACCTGGCGGGCCGAGTCGGCGAGCGGCTGATCGTCGCGGACGAACGACCACGCCAGGATCGTCACCGGACCGGTCAGCATGCCCTTGACCGGCTTGGCGGTCAGCGACTGGGCGTAGCCGATCCACGACAGCGTCATCGGCGCGGGCCGCGCGACGTCGCCGAACAGGATCGGTGGGCGCACACAGCGGGTGCCGTAGGACTGCACCCAGCCCGCCTCGGTGGTGGCGAAGCCGTCGAGGAGCTCGGCGAAGTACTGGACCATGTCGTTGCGTTCCGGCTCGCCGTGCACCAGCACGTCCAGGCCGAGCTTCTCCTGCAGGGCGATCACGTCGGCGATCTCGGCCCGCATCCGGCGCTCGTATTCGGCCGCATCGATCTCGCCGGTGCGCAGCGCGGCGCGGGCCAGGCGGATGGCCGAGGTCTGCGGGTAGGAGCCGATCGTGGTGGTCGGCAGCACCGGCAGGTCGAGGTGAGCGCGCTGCGCCGCCCTGCGCTCGTCGGCGGGGGAGCGGGTCAGGTCGTCCTCGTCGAGGGCGGCCAGGCGGGCGCGGACCCGGTCGTCGTGCAGGCGCGGGTCGGTGCGCCTGGTCTCGGCGGC
>NZ_JBCGFB010000179.1:0-9323 GCF_038752175.1 Nocardia sp. No.11
CAGCGCACGGTGGCGCGGGTGGGCCGCCGCGCGGTCGGTCGCGCCGTCGCGGTGTCCGAGCGTGCCGCGGCGCCGGTGCGCGCGTTGGGATTCGAGGTCGAGGTCGCCCGGCAAGGAGTGCGCTGGCCGGTCGAAGCCGCCCCGGTCGTCGAGCGCAGCCCGCTGGTGGTCGGGATCCTGGGCGTGGTGACCGAGTGGAAGGGCCAGCACGTGCTGCTGGCGGCCGCCGCCGAGCTCCCCGAGGTCGTGATCGAGATCGCCGGCTCGCCGCACCCCGGTGACGAACCGTATCTGGCCGCGTTGCGGGAACGAGCGCGGCGGCCCGATCTGGCCGGCCGGGTCCGATTCCTCGGCAATGTCGATCCGTTGCCGACGATCCGGGGATGGGACGTGCTGGTGTCGGCGAGCGTGCTGCCCGAGGCGGGCCCGCTGGTGGTGCTGGAGGCGATGAGCGTCGGCGTGCCGGTCGTCGCGACCGGCCACGGCGGCAACGTCACCGACGACACGGCGGTGTGCGTCGTGCCCGACGATCCGGTCGCCTTGCGCGAGGCGCTGCGGCGTCTCGGCCGGGAACCGGACCTGCGAGCCCGGCTGCGAGACAGCGGCCGTGCGGCCGTGGCGGCCCGCCACGATCTCGCCGAGACGTTGCCCCGCATGCTGGACGTGCTGCTCGGGACCCCGGATCAGATCGAAGAGGTCGGGCCGTAGGCGGGCAACGGCGGACATCGGTGTGGCCGAGCACCCCGTTCACGGTGCGGCGGAACCCGGAAAGCCGCGGCGCGCCTTCGATTCCGGCGATATCGTCACCGGCGGCCTCGACACCGAGGCTTGGCGTCGACCACTCGAACGGTCGTGCGTCCTCAGCGAAAGATCAACTGCGCCACAGTGGTCCGGGCACGCCGTCGAGCGCGGGAGCGCGCGGGCCTGCCGGATCGTCGACGAACCAGCGTCCGTCCAGCGCGGGCAGCAGGGCGCTGACCTCGGCGAACAGGTCGGGCAGTGTCAGCAGGACGGCATCGGGGACTGCGTGGACGAGGTCTGTGGGGGAGATGATCGGGATGTCGGTTCCCGGCATCCGGCAGCCCTGTTTGGCGGGCGAGGCGTCGGCGACCCCGGCGAGCAGGCCGCGGTGCGCGCCCGCCATCGCCAGCAGGGCGACGGCGCGCGAGGCGGCCCCGTAGGCGTACACCCGCTGCCCGGCCCGGTGCTCGAGCCAGGCGCGCAGGGTGCCGACGTGCTGATCGACCACCCGCTGCAACGTGTCGGCCGACGGCGCGGCGGCCTCGGCGGCGAGGATCGCCGCCACGCTGGGATCGGCGTCATGCTCGCCATGGCGAGCGGCGAGCAGCACGGTGCCGCCGTAGAGCTCGAACCGCCACCCGCTGACCACGCTCATCCCGGCCGCGCGCAGCAGGCTGCGCAGGGTGTCGAGGGAGTAGTAGGCGAAATGCCCGTGCCGCAACGCATTCCACTGTCCTTGGGCGAGGATCGCGGCCAGCGAGTGGTATTGCACCAGGAGCACTCCGCCGGGCGCGGTGGCGGCGGCCCTGGCCGCGAACGCCGCGCGCTGATCCGGTTCGTGCATGATGCCGAAGCAGTCCAGGACCACGTCGGCGGGGCCGTCGGTCGGGGTGAAGCCGCGGTCGGTGAGCAGCGGGAGCCAGGTGCCCCCGTGCGGGCTGCCGAACTCGGCCACCGTCGAACCCCGCAGCAGCCCGGCGGTCTCGACGAGTCGTACCGCCGCCGTGGCCTGCTCCCGCAGGGCCAGCGGTTCGATGCCGCGGGGTTCCGCGGTGACGGTGTCGTCGTCGGCGAGCTGGGCCAGCCCGCACCCCGCGCAGCGGTCCATGCGCAGCGGATGACCGGATTCGGCGGGGTCGAGGGGGCTGTCGTGGGGCGGGAAGTGGTCGGCGGCGGGCACCGAGCCCAGGTCGAGAACGGTGGTGAGGGCGGTACTTCCGCAGCCGCGGCACCGGCGGGTCATGACAGGATGTCCTCGTGCGTATCGAGCGGACCGACTTGGCCGACGTGGTGGTGCTGGTTCCCGAGCCGTTCCGGGACGAGCGCGGACTGTTCACCCGTACCTTCGACGCCGCGGAATTCGACGCCCACCTGGGCGTCGACGGTGCGGCGGCGAGCTTCGTGCAGGACTCGCAGTCGCGGTCGCGGCGCGGGGTGATCCGGGGCATGCACGGGCGCGGCGGTCGCGGCGAGGCGAAACTGGTGCGCTGCGCGCACGGTGCCGTGCACGACGTCCTCGTCGACATCCGGCCCGGCTCGCCCACCTTCGGCGCCACCCAGGCCTTCCGGCTCGACGACGAGGACTTCCACCATCTGTACGTGCCGCCGGGTTTCCTGCACGGGTTCCAGGCACTGACCGAGGTCGCCGACGTCTGCTACCGCATCGACCGTCCGCACGACCCGGCCGAGGACCTCGGTGTCGCCTACGACGACCCCGACCTGGCGATCGCCTGGCCGCTGCCCGTCGGCGTGGTCTCCGCCCGCGACGCGCGGGCGGGCAGCTGGTCGCGGCTGCTCGCTACGCTGACGCCGTCGCACTGACCCGGCGCAGCCGCGCGTCCAGTTCGCCGGTGTCGCAGAGCTTCTGCAACTGCGGCAGCCGGGTGAACCGCTGGAAGAAGTCGTCGGCGGTGAGTCCGCGCGCGGTGTACTCGGTGAAGAGTTCGGCGGCACCCGCGGGTACCGTCCACCGCGCCTCGAAACCGAGAACCGCACGCGCGGCGGAGAAGTCGACTCGGTAGGAGCGGGGGTCCGCGCCGTTCTCGCCGGTGATCAGCAGCCGCGACCCCGGCACCGCGTCGACGACCGCGGCCGCGATCTCGGCCACGGTCAGGTTGTTGACCTCGGTGCCGATATTGAAGGCGCGGCAGGAGATGTCAGCGGCCGGCGCGGTCAGGCAGGTCGCGAACGCGGTCGCGATGTCCTGGGCGTGCACGAGTGGCCGCCACGGGGTTCCGTCGGAGAGCACCTTGACCTCGCCGGTGAGCACCGCGTAGCCGACCAGGTTGTTGAGCACGATGTCGGCCCGCAGGCGCGGCGAGAAGCCGAAAGCCGTGGCGTTGCGCAGGAATACGGGGACGAAATCGGCGTCGGCGAGGGCGGCCACGTCGTCTTCGACGCGCACCTTGCTCTGCGCGTACGGGGTGATCGGGCGCAGTGGAGCGTCCTCGGTGACCAGCTCGGCACCGGCGGCTCCGTAGACCGAACAGGTGGAGGCGTACAGGAACCGCCGCACCCCGGCCTCTTTCGCCAGTCGCGCCAGGCGCACCGAGGCGTGGTGATTGATGTCGTAGGTGATCTCCGGCGCCAGCGCGCCCAGCGGGTCGTTCGACAGCGCGGCCAGATGGATCACCGCGTCGAACCCGCGCAGCTGCTCGACGGTGACCGCGCGCAGGTCGACGGCCGCGCCCTCGGGGTCGCCGGCGAAGTCACCGAGCAGGCAGTCGGCGAAGTAGCCGATGTCCAGCCCGGCGACGCTGTGGCCCGCGGCCCGCAGCACCGGCACCATCACGGTGCCGAGATAGCCCTGGTGCCCGGTGACCAGTACCCGCATGTTCACGTCCGTTCCCATCTGATGATCGCCTTGTCCAGCACGAACGCCTCGGCATAGGGCGCGTGACACTGCACGCCACGCATCCTGGCCAGCCCGAGGAAGGCCTCTTCGTCGAACCAGTCACGGCCGGTCTGCGACGGATAGTGCTCGTGCAGCAGCCGCGACTTCTCCCGCGCGAGTTCCCGGGTGAGCGGGTGATACAGGGTCGGCGCCGGAGTGTCGGTCTCCCACTTGAGGATCTCGTAGCCCAGGGTCAGGTGGTCGCGGAACTCCGTGGGCACCAGCTCGGCCAGCAGCCGGTGGTCCTGATGGGCATCACCGCGCTGCGGCGCGAACACCACCTCGGGCTCACCGGCACGCCGGAACCGGGCCAGGGCGTCCTTGATCCGGTCCCAGTGCGCCGGGGCGCGGCCGTCGGGCACGTCGAGCACGTCGAGCTGGGGCTCGGTGCCGGAACAGAACGCGGTCAGCGCCGCGCGTTCCTCGTCCTCGCGCGCGGTGCCGCCACCGGAGAGCACCAGTGCCCTGACCTCGATCTCGGGGTCGGCGGCGGTGAGGGCGAGCAGGGTGGCACCCAGGCCGATCGCGATGTCGTCACAGTGCGCGCCGAGCAGTGCGAGCCGGCGCGGCGGGTGGGGGAACAGCCCGATCACGCCTGCTCCCACACCATCCACGGCCGGGAGCCGTTGCGGTAGGCGTCGTCGAGTTCGGCGCGCTCCTTGAACGTGTCGGCCGGCTTCCAGAAGCCCAGGTGCTGATAGCCGAACAACCGGCCCTGCCCGGCCAGCGCACCGCACGCGTCGGCGACCAGATCACCGCCGGGCGGGAGCAGGTCGAAGATCTCCTGGCTGAGCACGAAGTAGCCGCCGTTCTCCCACAGCGGCATCCGGGCCACCGGCATGATCTCCTTCACCTCGCCGGTCGCGGTGATGTCGACGCAGTGGAACGAGGACTGCGGCGGGACCACCATCATCGACGCCGCGGCGCCCGAGGCGTGGAAGGTCTCGACCATGGTGTCCAGCGGGGCGTCGGTGAGCACGTCGGCGTAGTTGGCCAGGAAGTACTCGTCGCCGTCGAGGTGCGCGCGGACCCGGCGCAACCGCTCACCGATCGCGGACTCGACCCCGGTGTCGACGAAGGTGATCGACCAGTCGCCGATATCGCTGCCGAGCAGTTCCACCTGGCCGTTGCGGATGACGAAGTCGTTGGACGCCGATTCCTGATAGGTGAGGAAGAAGTTCTTGATGTGCTCGGCGCCGTAGCCCAGGCACAGGATGAACTCCTTGTGTCCGTAGTGCGCGTAGTAGCGCATCACGTGCCACAGCAGCGGCCGCGGCCCGACCAGCTGCATCGGCTTCGGGACGACGTCGTCGGAGCCGCCGCGCATGCGCATGCCGTATCCGCCGCAGAACAGCACGACCTTCATCGGTTCACCTTCGTTTCCGTGCCCGCGCGGTGCAGCACCGGCAGCGGATAGATCAGTTCGCCGCCCCAGTCGCCGACATGGCGCAGCTGGGCGGTGATCTCGGTTTCGAGATTCCACGGCAGGACGAGCACGACATCGGGCCGGTCGGCGTCGATGCGCTCCGGCGGATGAATCGGAATCCGGGTGCCCGGGGTGTATCGGCCGTGCTTGTAGGGGTTGCGGTCCACGGTGTACTCGAGCAGGTCGGGCCGGATGCCGCAGTAGTTCAGCAGGGTGTTGCCCTTGCCGGGGGCGCCGTAGCCGACGACCCGCTTGCCCTGATCCCGGCAGTCGAGCAGGAAGCGCAGCAGCTCGAGCCGGACCCGTTCGGCCCGCCCGCCGAGTTCGGCGTAACCGGCCGGGACGTGCAGGTCGGCGGCGCGCTCGAGCTCGAGGACCTCGGCCACCCGCCCGGTCGGCACCGCGACCTGCTCGGGGCGGGCCCACAACCGGATCGAGCCGCCGTGGGTCTCGAGCAGCTCCACGTCGACCACCGTCAGCCCGGCGACCGCGAGCGCGCGCTGGGCCGAATGCACGGTGTAGTACTGGAAGTGCTCGTGATAGACCGTGTCGAACTGGCCCAGCCGCACCAGGTTCAGAGCGTGGTGCACCTCGATGCTCAGCCAGCCGTCGTCGGCGAGCAGGGTGCGCAGGGCGCGGGTGAAACCGCGCAGGTCGGGGACGTGCGCGTAGACGTTGTTCGCGACCACCAGATCGGCGGGCCCGTGCTCGGCGCGCACCCGCGCGGCCGATTCCGCGTCGAGGAAGGCGGTCTCGGTGGGCACTCCCGCCGACCTGGCCGCCTCGCCGACATTGACCGACGGCTCGATGCCCAGGCACGGGATGCCACGGGCCACGGCGTGGCGCAGCAGATAGCCGTCGTTGCTGGCGACCTCGACGACGAACGAATCGGTGTCGAGCCCCAGCCGCTCGGTCGCGGTGGCGACGAACCGCTCGGCGTGGTCGACCCAGCTGTGTGAGTACGACGAGAAGTACGCGTACTCGGTGAAGGTCTCCTCCGGCGTGATCAGTGCGGGGATCTGCAACAGCAGGCAGTCCCGGCACAGGCGCAGGTGCAGCGGATAGGTCGATTCCGGCAGGTCGAGCTGGGTCTCGGACAGGAAGCTCTCACACGGCGGGGTCGCGCCCAGATCGAGTACGCTCTCGAGCCGATCGGAATCGCAGAGACGACACTGCACGCGGGCTCACCTTCTAGCTGTTCATTCCGTCGCGGCCGGCGCCGGACATGCCGGACGTCGGCGCGGCGTGGTCAGACGTTACAACCGGAGGTAGGCGGGGGCCATTCGAAACAACCGGGGTGGAAACCAATTCATGGCATGTTTCGGGATCGCGGCTGTTCGCGGGCATTTCGGCAAATTGTCGGCGACGACAACTTCTCCTCGGCGAATTGTGATCCGTCCCATCCGGAAATCAATTGTCCTGCGATCATATCCGATAGCCATCATTCATCTCCCGATAGCCATGTGATAGCCATCATACTCGGCTACCTATGGAATGCACTGTGGCCCTTAACCTTCGGAAAGAAGTCGCCTCGAGACTCTGTAACAATCAGCGGGCGGGCATCGAATCGACGGGCAGAGGGCGGCCGAGCGGGCCGCATTCCGGTCGACGGCGACCGGAAATTTGATTCGTCTCCCGAGGGGGAGGTGTGGGTTCATGAGCTTCGAGCTCACCGGTGGCAGCGATGTGAATGTGGTCAACGGTGTCCGAGTGCTGCGCCGAACGCAGCGCGAGAATTGGCAGGAGGCGTATCTGCAACGCCTGGCCGTCACCGACGTCGCCGCCGTGTTCGCCGCGGTGGCGGCGGCCCAGGTCCTGCGCTTCGACGGTCCCGCCGCGCCGCCGCTGGCCTGGCCGCTGCCCTACGAGATCGGCTACTCGGTCGTGTCGCTGGCGCTGGCCGCGGGGTGGCTGGCGCTGCTGCACGGCACCCGCACGCCGCAGGTGATCGGCTCCGGCAGCGAGGAATTCCGCCGGCTGGTCTCGGCGACGATGCGCCTGTTCGGGGTGCTGGCCATCCTCGCGCTGCTGTTCCGGGTCGAGGTGGCGCGCGGCTATCTCGCCATCGCGTTGCCCGCCGGGCTGTGCGCCCTGATCGTAGGCCGGCTGGCCTGGCGGTCGCGGCTGCGACGCTGGCGCGCCCAGGGGCGCTGCCACACGGCGGTGCTCGTGGTCGGCTCGCCCGAGGCCGCGCACGCCATGGCCACCGCCTTCACCGACGACCCCGGTTCCGGCTATCGGATCGTCGGCGTCTGTGTGCCCGCGGGCTCCGGTGACCGGCGCTTCACCACGGTCGACGGACCGACGGTGCTCGGCGACGATCGTTCGGTGCTCGAGGCGGTGCGCCGCAGCGGCGCCGACTCGGTGGCCGTGGCGGCGACCGACCATCTCGGCCCGGTCGAATTGCGACGGATGGCCTGGGAGCTGGATCCCCTGGGCGTCGATCTCATCGTGGCGCCGGGCGTGGTCGACATCGCGGGTATCCGGCTGACCAACCGGATCGTGGCCGGCATGCCGATGCTGCACATCGACGGGCCCCGCTACGACCACGCCAAGTCCAGCCGCAAAGCGCTGTTCGACTTCTGCTTCGCCACCGCCGTGCTGGTGCTCATCGCGCCCATGCTGCTGGCCATCGCGCTCGCGGTACGCACGACGAGCCCGGGGCCGATCTTCTATCTGTCCGAACGGATCGGCCGTGACGGCATCCCGTTCCGGATGATCAAGTTCCGCAGCATGCTGGTCGGCGCCGACCGCGCCGTGGACGCGCTGATCGAGAGCCACGGCGGCAATCCGGTCTTCTTCAAGGTGAAAGACGACCCGCGCGTCACTCCCGTCGGCCGCTTCCTGCGCAAGTACAGCCTCGACGAGCTGCCGCAGTTCTTCAATGTGCTGCGCGGGGACATGAGCGTGGTCGGGCCGCGACCGCAGGTGCAGCGCGAGGTCGACAGCTACGACGGAGAGATGCGCCGCCGACTGCTGGTGAAGCCCGGTGTCACCGGGCTGTGGCAGGTGAGCGGGCGCTCGGACCTGTCCCCGGAGGACTCGGTGCGGCTGGACCTGTCCTATGTCGAGAACTGGTCTATGGTTCTCGATCTGATCCTGATCGGCCGCACCATCGGCGCGGTCACCCGCGGCGACGGCGCGTACTGACCACCGGGGTGGTGGGCGATGCGCACCACCCCGGCCCCGGCTCAGCGCAGGTCGCGCCGACGGAAGGCGGTCAGTCCCACGGCGATTCCCGCCACCGCGACCAGCAGCAGCCACCCGATCGGGACGATGTCGAACGTCGCGCCGGGCAGCTTCGGCGGATGCACGAACGGCACCAGATCCATCAGCCACTGCGGGAAGGTGCCCAGCGAGCCGAGCAACACGATGACGATCATCGCGCTCAGCACCGCCCAGGCCAGCGACGCGTACTTCGGGACCACACCGAACAGCAGCAGCGCGATCGCGGTGACCACCCAGACCGCGGGCAGCTGCACCGCGACGGCACCCAGTGATTCGCCGAGCTTGCCGACCACGTCACCGTCGGTGGCGCCCCAGACGACGCCGATGCCCAGACCCGCCACCAGCAGTGTCACAGCCGGTCCGGCCAGCGCGAACAGCAGATGGCTCGCCGCGTACCGCACGCGGCCGACGGGCGCCGCCAGCACGCTCTCGGCACGACCGGTGTTCTCCTCCTCGTGCAGCCGCAGCACCGCCGACACCGAGTACGCGGCCGCCGCCGCGGCCAGCATGGTGATCGCGTAGGCGATGAACGACTTCTCCAGATCGGCCGAGCCGCCCATCGAGGTGACCACGTCCTGGAGTGTGCCGCTGTCGTCGAGCATGCCGCCGATGCTCTGCACCGCCCCACCGATCAGCAGGCCGTACAGGCCGAAACCGATCGTCCAGGCCAGCATCGACCCCCGCTGCAACCGCCATGCCAGTCCGACCGGGCCCGACAGCGCGGCACCCGCGGTGGCGGGACCCGGACGGTCGGCCAGCAGTCCCGCACCGAGGTCACGGGTTCGCAGCAGCTGGTAGGCGAGCAGGGTCGCCCCGGTGGCGACGGCGGCCAGGGGCACCAGGACCCACCAGCGCTCTTCCGCGTACGGGCGGATCTGCAGACACCAGCCCAGCGGCGAGAACCACGACAGCACTCCGTTTCCGGCGTCGCCGACCGCCCGCACCGCGAACGCCGCGCCCAGGATGCCCAGCGCGACACCGCGGGCGATCCGCGCGCCGTTGCTCAGCTGCGCGGCCACCGCGGCCACCGCGGCC
>NZ_JBCGFB010000180.1:0-8803 GCF_038752175.1 Nocardia sp. No.11
TTCGTCGGGGCTTCAGTCAGGGCAAGGGTTCAAACTTTAGCGCAGACAATCCACCGAAGCAAGTCCGGAAGACAGTGAGCCCGCACACATGATCAGTCAGGCGCTCATCGTCCTACCTCGTTTCCCTGCACCATCCGCCAGCCTCGGGAGACTCAGCAGATCGGCACCGGGTCGGTGTCCGTGTCGCTCTGACTCGAATTAAGTTACGCATCGCCGATCATGAAGTCAAATCGGCTGGTCAGCGGGGGTTTCTTCGACGCGCGGTGATCATCGGCGCGCGCTCAGGGGCGCCAGTCGGCGGGGAANTCGCCGATCATGAAGTCAAATCGGCTGGTCAGCGGGGGTTTCTTCGACGCGCGGTGATCATCGGCGCGCGCTCAGGGGCGCCAGTCGGCGGGGAACCAGCTCGGCGCGGCCGCGGTGAACCGCGCGCGGTCCCACTGCCCGGCACCGGCGGGGATCGCGCCGAGCAACCGGGTCTCGGTGACGCGCGGCAGATCGTCGCGATTGCACTGCGAGGCGAGGTCGGGCTCGGCGGGCCAGGAACCGATGACCACTCCGGCGCAGGGCACGCCGGCGGCGGCCAGGGTGCGCGTGGTGAGTTCGCTGTGGTTGAGGGTGCCGAGGCCGGCGGCAGCCACGACGAGCACGGGGGCGCCGAGTTTGCGCGCCAAGTCCAGGAGGGTGAACTCCCCCATCCGCACGAGCAGGCCGCCCGCGCCCTCGACCAGGACCAGGTCGGCGTCGCTCAGCGCGTCGACGGCGGCGACGGTGTCACCGAGCGACAGCAGCGGCATGCCCGCACGGCGGGCGGCGGTGTCGGGCGCGAGGGGTTCCGGGTAGCGGGCGAGCTCGACAGTGCGGGTCACCCCGGACAGGCGGGTGACCTCGGCGAGGTCGCCGGGTGCGCCGGGGGCGATGCCGGTCTGGGCGGGTTTGCACACCGCGACCGAGCGGCCCGCGGCTCGGGCGGCGGCGGCCACGGCCGCGGTGGCGACGGTCTTGCCGACGTCGGTGGAGGTGCCGCTGATCAGCAGGAGGCTCATGCGGTCACCGGTTCCTTGCCGCGGGCGGCGGCGAGCACGTCGCCGAGTACCTCGGCGATGGTGCCGAGTTCGGCGGGGGTGAGGTTCGCGCGGGCGGTCAGCCGCAGGCGGGAGGTGCCCTCGGGGACCGACGGCGGACGGAAGCAGCCGACATCGAGGCCGCGGGCGCGGCAGGCCTGCGCGGCGTCGAAGGCGAGCTGGGCGTCGCCCAGGACGACCGACACGACCGCGGAGTCCGGTTCGGGCACCCCGGCGATGCGGGCGATATCGGCCGCACGGTCGAGCACCCGCGCCGCTATCGCGGGGTCGCGGCGCAGCAGTCCGAGGGCCGCGCGGGCCGCGCCCACCGCGGCGGGGGCCAGTCCGGTATCGAAGATGAACGTGCGGGCGGCATCGATGAGGTGGGCGCGGATGCGCGCATCGGCCAGGACGACGCCGCCTTGGGCGGCCAGGGCCTTGGACAGGGTCGCGGTGATGACCAGGTCGGGTTCGCCCGCCAGGCCGCTCTCGTGCACCAGCCCCCGACCGCCCGCGCCGCGGACGCCGAGTCCGTGCGCTTCGTCGACGATCAGGACCGCGCCGTTCGCCCGGCACACCCGGTGCAGGTCGGCGAGCGGAGCGAGGTCGCCGTCGGCGCTGAAGACGGAGTCGGTGAGGACCAGCGCGCGCTCCTCGGAGCGTTCGGCGAGCAGGCGTTCGACGGCGTCGACGTCACAGTGCGGGGCGATCTCCACCCTGGCCCGCGAGAGCCTGCACGCGTCGACCAGGGAGGCGTGGCTGCCTGCGTCGGAAACGACGAGGGTGCCGCGACCGGCCAGCGCGGTCACCGCGCCGAGGTTGGCGGCATAGCCGGAGGCGAACACCAACCCGGTTTCGGCACCGACGAATTCGGCCAGTTCGGCTTCGAGCTGGGCGTGTTCGGCGGTCGTCCCGGTGACGAGGCGGGAGCCGGTGGACCCGGCGCCCCAGCGACGCACGGCCGCGATGGCGCCCTCGACGACCTCGGGATGGCGAACCAGGCCGAGGTAGTCGTTGGACGCGAGGTCGATCGCGGACGACTCGGCGGGCCGCGGCCGCACATGCCTGCGCAGCCCGGCGTCGACCCGCTCGGCCGCGCGCTCGTCCAACCAGCTCAACGGATCCGTACTCACAGCTGAGGAGCTTACTTGAACGCCGTTCAGGCGGTGCGGTCGCGCCGTCATCCGAGGGTCGCCTTCACCGCGGCACGGACGGCGCCGGTGATGGTGGCGATGTCCTCGGTGGTGCTGATGAACGGCGGCATCGTGTAGACGAGCGTGCGGAACGGGCGCAGCCACGCCCCCGCGGCGACGGCCGCGTCGGTGGCGGCCCGCATGTCGACGGGCGCGTCGAGTTCGACGACGCCGATCGCCCCCAGCACCCGCACCTCGGCGACGCCCGGCAGCCCGGCGAGCGGCGCCAGGCCTTCGCGCAACTCGGCTTCGATCCGGGCGACCTCACCGCGCCAGTCCCGCGATCGCAGCAGTTCGATCGAGGCGATCGCGACGGCGCAGGCCAGCGGATTGCCCATGAAGGTGGGTCCGTGCATGAGCCCGCCGTGCGCGGTGCTGATCGTCTCGGCGATGCGCGCGGTGCACAGCGTGGCGGCGAGGGTGAGATAGCCGCCGGTCAGCGCCTTGCCGACACACATCACGTCCGGGGCGACGCCGAGGTGGTCGGCGGCGAACAGTTCGCCGGTGCGGCCGAATCCGGTGGCGATCTCGTCGAAGACCAGCAGCACCTCGTTCTCGTCGCAGATCCGGCGCAGCTCGGTGAGGTAGCGCGGGTCGTGCCAGCGCATCCCGCCCGCGCCCTGGACCACCGGTTCGACGATCACCGCGGCCAGCTCGTCGCGATGTTCCGCGACGGCTCGCTCGAGCTCGGCGACGTAGTCGGCCTCGAAGGTCGCCGGCGGAGCGGGGACGAAGACCTGCTCGGTGAGGACATCGGTCCACAGCGCGTGCATGCCGCCGTCGGGGTCGCACACGCTCATCGGGGTGAAGGTGTCGCCGTGGTAGCCGCCGCGCCAGGTGAGCAGCCGGTGCTTGCCCGGCGCACCGACGCCGCGCCAGTACTGCAGGCACATCTTCGCCGCGACCTCGACCGAGACCGAGCCGGAGTCACAGAGGAAGACCTTGTCCAGGCCGGGCGGCGTGAGCTCGACGAGCAGCTGGGTGAGCCGGGTGGCCGGTTCATGGGTGAGGCCGCCGAACATGACGTGACTCATCCGCCGCGACTGCGCGAGCAGGGCGGCGTCGAGCACCGGGTGCCGGTAGCCGTGCACCGCCGCCCACCAGGAACTCATCCCGTCGACCAGCTCGCGGCCGTCGGCCAGCGTCAGCCTGGTGCCCGCCGCGCTCGCGACGACCAGCGGTTCGGTGGTCGCGGGAAAGCCGCCGTAGGGATGCCA
The DNA here is from genome assembly GCF_038752175.1 of Nocardia sp. No.11. Classification (NCBI taxonomy): domain Bacteria; kingdom Bacillati; phylum Actinomycetota; class Actinomycetes; order Mycobacteriales; family Nocardiaceae; genus Nocardia; species Nocardia sp. No.11. The sequence goes on from NZ_JBCGFB010000180.1 coordinate 3,475, forward strand.
GACGTGCTCGGCATCGAGGGCGCTGATCTGCTCGGGGGTCAGGTCCACAGGTTTCCTCGTCGTCGCCAGGTGCCGTCGCCGACGGCCTTGAACACCGTTCAAGTTAGCACTCGCGCGACGGATCGGCCCCGGGGACGGCACAGGCCGGTCCGGCTCCGCTCGCGGCCGGCTGCGTGGCCGATGCGTGTTGACCAGGGGTGACGCAGCACCCACGCGCACCGCGCGCGGGCGGGGACCGGATTCCTCTACTGTCGTAGCATGTCGAGCCCGAACGACCGATCCGGTGAGGTGACCCCACTGGGCGTGTGGCCGGGCACCGCGTATCCGCTGGGCGCCACCTACGACGGCGCGGGGACGAATTTCTCGGTGTTCTCCGAGGTCGCCACCAAGGTGGAACTGAGCCTGATCGCCAAGGACGGCGCCGAGACCAGGGTCGAACTCGACGAGGTCGACGGTTACGTCTGGCACGCCTATCTCCCCGCGATCACCCCGGGTCAGCGCTACGGCTTCCGCGTCCACGGACCGTACGAACCCGAGCTGGGCCTGCGCTGCGATCCGAGCAAACTGCTGCTCGATCCGTACGGGAAGGCCTTCGACGGGCAGTTCGTCAACGACCCGTCGCTCTACACCTACGGCCTGGATTCGCTGGGCCACACCATGACCGGCGTGGTGATCAACCCGTTCTTCGACTGGGGCGCCGACCGACCGCCGAACCGCCCCTATCACGAGACGGTGATCTACGAGGCGCACGTCAAGGGCATGACGATGACCCACCCCGACGTGCCGGAGGAACTGCGCGGCACGTACGCGGGCCTGGCGCATCCGGCGATCATCGGGCATCTGAAGAGCCTGGGCGTCACCGCGATCGAGCTCATGCCGGTGCACCAGTTCTTCCACGATCACGTGCTGACCGATCAGGGACTGCGCAACTACTGGGGCTACAACAGCATCGGCTATCTCGCCCCGCACAACCAGTACTCGGCCCGCCCGCGCGGTGACGCCGCGGTCGCCGAGTTCAAGGCGCTGGTGCGCGCGATGCACGCCGAGGGCATCGAGGTGATCCTCGACGTGGTCTACAACCACACCGGCGAGGGCAATCACTTGGGGCCGACGCTGAGTCTGCGCGGCATCGACAACGCCGCCTACTACCGGCTCGACGAGACCGATCCGGCGCACTACAAGGACTACACCGGCACCGGCAACAGTCTCAATGTGCGGCATCCACACACCCTGCAGCTGATCATGGACTCGCTGCGCTACTGGATCCTGGACATGCACGTCGACGGCTTCCGGTTCGATCTGGCCGCCACGCTGGCGCGCGAATTACACGACGTGGACCGGCTTTCCGCGTTCTTCGACCTGGTGCACCAGGATCCGGTGGTGAGTCAGGTCAAGCTCATCGCCGAACCCTGGGACGTCGGCGAGGGCGGCTATCAGGTCGGCAACTTCCCGAGTCTGTGGACCGAGTGGAACGGCAAGTACCGCGACACCGTGCGCGACTACTGGCGCGGCGAGCCGGCGACACTGGGCGAGTTCGCCTATCGGCTCACCGGTTCCTCGGATCTGTACGAGTCGACCGGCCGCCGCCCGAGCGCCAGCATCAACTTCGTCACCGCGCACGACGGCTTCACGCTGCGGGACCTGGTGTCCTACAACGAGAAACACAACGACGCCAACGGCGAGGACAACCGCGACGGCGAGAGCCACAACCGGTCGTGGAACTGCGGTGTCGAGGGGCCGACCGACGATCCGGCGATCCTGGAACTGCGAGCGCGCCAGCAGCGCAACCTGCTGGCCACGCTGATCCTGAGCCAGGGCACGCCGATGCTGGCCCACGGCGACGAGATCGGGCGCACCCAGCTCGGCAACAACAACGTGTACTGCCAGGATTCGCCGCTGTCGTGGATGGACTGGTCGCTGGCACAGACCAACGCCGACCTGCTCGAGTTCACCCGCTCGGTGATCGCCCTGCGTACGCAGCACCCGATCTTCCGGCGGCGCCGCTTCCTGGCCGCCGGCCCGGGTGACGGCGCGGGCCGCAACCGCGAGATCGCCTGGTTCACCCCGGCGGGCGCGGAGATGACCACCGACGACTGGCACAGCGGCTTCGGCAAGTCCCTGGCGGTGCTGCTCGACGGAGACGGCATTCCGGAGCCGGGACCGCGCGGCGAACGCATCAGCGACGACTCGTTCCTGCTGTGCTTCAATGCGCACGACGAAGCGCTCGATTTCGTGCTGCCAGGACCGGAGTTCGGTGCCGAATGGACACTGGCCCTGGATTGTTCGACCCCCACCGGAGCGGCCGACGGGGCCCACCCCGCGGCCGCGTCCCTGCCCGTCCCCAGCCGCTGCCTGCTCGTCCTGCGCCGAACCGCCTAGCCGAAACGATGACCGAGACCTACGTGACCGATCCGCTGACCCTGCTGCACCGCGCGCCCATCCGGCCGAGCACGGTGCGCAGCACCTACCGGCTGCAGCTGCGGCCGGACGCGCTCACCTTCGCCGATGCCCGGGCCATCGCCGAATACCTGCAGCAACTGGGGGTCTCGCATCTGTATCTGTCGCCGATCCTGACCGCCGGGCACGGCTCGACGCACGGCTACGACGTCACCGATCCGACGACGGTGTCGGCGGCGCTGGGCGGGCCGACCGGGCTCAAGGCGCTCTCGGACGAGGTGCGCAGTCGCGGGATGGGGTTGATCGTCGACCTGGTGCCCAATCACGTCGGCGTGGCCGATCCGCGACAGAACCCGTGGTGGTGGGATGTGCTGCGCGACGGGCAGCAGTCCAAGTACGCGAAGTACTTCGACATCGATTGGAGTCCGGGCAACGGGGCAGGCGGGCGGCTAGCGCTGCCGGTGCTGCAGAGCGAGAACGACCCGGCCGCGCTGACCGTCGACCGATCCGGCCTTGAACCCATGCTCGCGCTGCACGATCTGCGGTTCCCGATCGCACCGGGCACCGACGGCGACAACGCGCTGCGCATCCACGATCGCCAGCACTACCGGCTGGTGAGCTGGAAGGCCGGCGTGTGCACCTACCGCCGGTTCTTCGCGGTGAGCAGTCTGGCCGCGATCCGGCAGGAGGATCCCGAGGTCTTCGAGGCGACCCACCGCGAGCTGGCCGCCTGGTGCGAACACGATCTCATCGACGGTGTGCGGGTGGACCATCCCGACGGCCTGTCGCATCCGAGCGCCTATCTGACCCGGCTGCGCAGGCTGATCGGCCCGCAGCGGCTGCTGCTGGTGGAGAAGATCCTGGCCAACCGGGAACCGCTCGACGCGACGCTGCCGGTCGACGGCACCACCGGCTACGACGCGCTCGCCGATCTCGGCGGCGTCCTGATCGATCCCGCGGGTGAGACCGCGCTGACCGAGCTGTCCCAGCACGTCGCCGGGCACGGCAGCGACCGGGCCTGGTTCGGCGAAACCGAGCACCGGATCAAGCGCGCCGTCGCGGAAACCATTCTGGCGCCCGAGATCCGGCGGCTGGTCGCCGCGATCAAGCGCGACGGCAACGCGGGCAGCTTCGACACCCTCGCCGTGAGCAACGCGACCATCGAGGTGCTGGCGTTCATGCCGGTGTACCGGGTGGACTACGCGCCGCTGGCCGGGATCACCGCCGCGGTCGTCGCCGAGGTGGAAAAACGCAATGCCGAACTGACGGTGCCGCTGTCGGTACTGGTGACCGCGCTGTCGGTGGGTGGCGAGGCGGCGACGCGGTTCTCCCAGGTGTGTGGCGCGATCACCGCCAAGTCGGTCGAGGACACCATGTTCTATCAGGGCGCGCGGCTGGTGTCGTTGCAGGAGGTGGGCGGCAATCCGGCGCGCTTCGGGCACTCCGTCAACGACTTCCACCTGTCCAACAGCGAACGGTCGCAGCGCTGGCCGGCGACCATGACGACGCTGTCGACCCACGACACCAAGCGCGGCGAGGACGTGCGCGCCCGGATCGGGGTGCTGTCGCAGGTGGCCGAGGTCTGGTCGCAGCGGGTGCGCGGCTGGCTGGAGACCACGCCCGCGCCCGACGGCGCGACAGCACTGTTCCTGCTGCAGAACATGTTCGGGGTCTGGCCCGCCGACGGGCGGCCCGCCTCGTCGGTGCCGGGACTGCGTGATCGCCTGCATCTGTTCGCGGAGAAGTCGATTCGCGAGGCCGGGACCAAGACCTCCTGGGAGGAACCGGACGCGGAGTTCGAGTCGGCGGTGCACCACTGGCTGGACGCGGTGATCGACGGCCCCGTCGGTACCGGCATCGGCGATCTGGCCCACGAGCTGGCCCCGCACGCGTGGTCGGACGCGGTGGCGCAGAAGCTGTTACAGCTGTGCGGGCCCGGTATCCCGGACATCTATCAGGGCACCGAACTGTGGGAGGACTCCCTCGTCGACCCGGACAACCGCCGCCCGGTGAACTTCGCCGTGCGCGCCGGGCTGCTCCAATCCCTCACCGAGCCGCCGACATTGGACACCACGGGGGCGGCGAAGATGTGGGTGGTCGCCTACGCGCTGTGGTTGCGCAGGGAACGGCCGGAGTGCTTCGTCGGCGGGATGTACCGCCCGCTCTATGCGGTCGGCGAGCACGCGCAGCGGCTGGTCGCCTTCGGGCGCGGGCCCGCGGGCGAGGCGCCGGAGGTGATCGTGGCCGCGACCAGGCACTCGGTCGGGCTGGCCGCGACCGGCTGGCTCGACACCACTCTGCATCTGCCGGAAGGCAATTGGATCGATCGGCTCACCGGCACCACGTTCGCGGGCAGCGTCCGGCTGGACAAGCTGTTCACCCGGCTGCCGGTGGCCCTGCTGGTGCGCTGAGCCGACGTCACGGCCGGTGGGCGAGCACCGCGAACATCGTGACCGACAGGTGGTAGTCGCCGGTCGCGACGCCGTGCGCGACCGCGGCGGTCAGCTCCTCGGCCTGGTCGGCGGTGATCACCCCGGCGGCGCGGCCGGTGGCCACCATCTGCCCGACCAGCGGTGTCGCGGTCTCCGCGTCCCAGATCACCGCGGTCGCGGCCTGATCGTCGACGACGAATCCCGCCCGCACCAGCAGCCCGCGCAGGAGCCGGCCGGAGCCCGGGTTGGCGGTGGTCGCCCGCATCAGCTCCGCCAGCGCGGCGACGACAGCTGGGTCGCCGGGGTGCAGGATCGCGGTGTACCAGTCGCTGTCGATCAGACATACCCGGCCGCCGGGGCGCAGCACCCGGGCGATCTCGGCGGTGGCGGCGGCGGGGTCGTCGAGGTGCTGGAAGACCCGTTCGCAGCGGACCACATCGACGGAGCCGTCCGGCAGCGGGAGCGCGGCGGCGGTGCCCTCGACGAACTCGGCGGCGGTG
>NZ_JBCGFB010000181.1:0-8721 GCF_038752175.1 Nocardia sp. No.11
GCTCGGCCTTGCGTTCGGTCCGGCGCTCGGCGGACAGTGGCTGGGCGGTGGCGGGGGTGCGCTTGGCGATCGCGATCCGCGCGCCGCCGACGGCCAGCACCAGCACGGTGGCCAGCATCATCGTCGGGAACCGCTCCACCAGCGGGATGATCAGGTTCATCAGCACGTCTTTGATGGAGGTGGTGGCCCGCCCACCCAGCAGCTGACAGGCCACCGGCACCGCGACGAACAGCAGCAGCGGCGGCATGACCATGGTGGAGAACAGCCCACGGAACCGCACGGCGCACACCGCCAGCACACAGCCGAGCACATACAGCGCCGAGAAGGTGCCCGTCGGGTAGGTCTCGCCGCCGATCGCGTCGATCACGAACCCGAACATCGTCATGCCCGCGGCAAGCAGAATCGCGGCCCAGGCGGGGATGCCGGGCACCGAGGGCAGGATCGAACGTTGCGGCGCGGGCACCCGGGGTCGCGCACGTTGGGAAGCAGCCACACTATGACACTAACCGCACAACGCGCCGTCAGGCGCTGCGGCACGGGGATCTCAGCGGCGATCCTCGGCGTCGGCGAACGCCACGGCCCGCGGTCTGGCCTCGGTCAACCGGATTGCCGGGAGCTCCTGATCGCCGATGCCGAGATCGTGCATCCGGCGCGCGGTGACCATCACCCGCGACTCGACCGAGCCGACGGTGGCGTTGAAAGCCGCTACTGCCTTACCGAGATTCACCCCGAGATTGTCCAGGTGATCGGCCACCTTGCCGACCCGGGTGTAGAGCTCCTTGCCCAATTGCTGCACCGTTGCCATATCGCGCGACAGCGCTTCCTGCCGCCAACTGAACGCGACCGTCCGCAGCAGCGCGATGAGCGTAGTGGGGGTTGCCAGGATCACGTTCCGCCCGAACGCGTACTCCAGCAGCCCCGCGTCGGTGGTGAGCGCGGCGTCGAGGAAGGGATCGCCCGGCACGAACAGGACGACGAACTCCGGCGCCGGATCGAACGCCGCCCAGTACGCCTTGTCGGCCAGCTGGTCGACGTGGGCGCGCAGGTGCTTGGCGTGCCGGGCCAGCAGCTGGTCGCGGGCCGTGGGGTCGTCGGTGGTCGCCGCGTCGAGGTAGGCGGCGAACGGGACCTTCGCGTCGACGACGATGTGCCTGCCGCCCGCCAGCCGCACCACCAGGTCCGGCCGCACCCCGCCGCGGTCGTCGGCGCCCGCTCGGTGCACCTGGGTGTCGAAATCGCAGTGCCTGGTCATGCCCGCGAGCTCGACGACCCGCTCCAGCTGGATCTCCCCCCAGCGGCCGCGGATCTGCGGCGCGCGCAGCGCCGCGACCAGCTGTCCGGTCTGGTCGGAGAGCCGGTGCGAGGTGCGCTGCATCCCGGCGACCTGCTCGCGCAGCCCCGAGTACGCGTCGATCCGGTGGTGCTCGACCTGGCGGATCTGCTGTTCGAGCGCGTCGACGGCATCCCGCAGCGGATCGACCATCGCGCCGATCGCGGCCGAATGCCTGCGCGCCGCATCCTCGTTCGCCGCGTGCAGTGATTGCTGCAGCAACCGTTGATTGTCCCCGGCCGCGGCGAGCCTGGCCTCCGCCGCGGCGGCACGCTGCCCGCCCCGGGCGGAATGCCCCAACCAGCCGAGACCGAATCCGGCGGCGAATACCAAGACGAGCGCGACGAGCATCGAGGCGGTCATAGCGGCGATAGTGCCGCAAGCCACCGACAAACTCGCAATCACCGAGCAACCCGGGCGTGGTGACGCGCCGGTGCGCGACGCCCGTGGGGTGCGTCGATTGAATTCTGTCGGGGGTGTGGCCTAAGTTTCGCGGCATGCGGATCCTGCACACCTCCGACTGGCACATCGGGCGCACCTTCCACGGTGTCGACCTGCTAGCCGACCAGGCGGCGGTGCTGGCATCGATCGCGGAGCTGGTCGCGGCGGAGTCGGTCGACGTGGTCGTCGTGCCGGGTGACGTCTACGACCGGTCCATCCCCAACGCCGACGCGATCGCGGTCTGCAACCGGGGGTTCGAGGCGATCCGGGCCGCGGGCGCGGTGATCGTCGCGACTTCGGGCAACCACGATTCGCCCGCCCGGCTCGGCGCGGGCGCCAGTTTCGCGGCGGCGGGCGGGCTGCATCTGTGCACCCGGGTCGCCGATGCCGATCGGCCGGTGCTGCTGGCCGACGACGACGGCGAGGTGGCGTTCTACGGGATCCCGTATCTGGAGCCCGAGATCACCCGCGTCGAACTCGGTGTGCCGCAGGCCCGCTCGCACGCGGAGATCCTCGACGCCGCGATGGGCCGCATCCGCGCCGATCTCGCCGGCCGTCCCGGCACGCGCACCGTCGTGCTCGCGCACGCCTTCGTCGTCGGCGGGGAGGCGACGGGTTCGGAGCGGTCGATCTCGGTCGGTGGGGTGGAGACGGTGTCGATGTCGGCGTTCGACGGTATCGACTATGTGGCGCTGGGCCACCTGCATTCGCCGCAGACCCTCTCGGAATCGGTGCGCTACAGCGGTTCTCCGCTGCCGTACTCCTTCGCCGAGAACTCCCATCGCAAGGCGGTCTGGATCGTCGACCTCGACGCCGACGGCCTGGCCGCGGTGCACCGCCACGACCTGCCGCTGGTGCGCGGGCTCAGCAAGCTCACCGGCACCCTCGACGAGCTGCTCACCGAGCCCGGATTCGCCGACGCCGAAGCGCATTACGTCTCCGCCACACTCACCGACAGCGCTCGCCCGGTCGACCCGATGCGTAAGCTGCGCGAGCGGTTTCCGCACGCGGTCCACGTGGAATGGGTACGCCCCGAGGGCAATCCGGAACTGCACTACCGCGAGCGGGTGCACGGCCGCCGCGATGTCGAAGTCGCGGCGAGTTTTCTGACCGATGTGCGTGGGGAACCGACGGGAGGCGAGATGAGGTGGGTGGAGCGCGCGCTGGCCGCCGCCGTGCGCGAACCCGATGCCGGACGGGCCGAGACCCGGCGCGCCGCGGACGAATTCGACGCCATGGACGTGACCGCGTGAGTTCGGTGCCCGGCGGCGTGCTCGGCGGTGCCGCGTGAGACTGCATCGCCTGGAGATGGTCGCGTTCGGTCCCTTCGCCGAGTCCACCGTCGTCGATTTCGATGTGCTCGGCGCGGACGGCCTGTTTCTGCTGCACGGGCACACCGGCGCGGGCAAGACCAGCATCCTCGACGCGATCGCCTTCGCGCTGTACGGGCGGGTGCCCGGCGCGCGCGGGGAGGGCAAGCGGCTGCATTCCGATCACGCCGACCCGCAGACGCCGCCGAAGGTGATCCTCGACGCGACCCTGGGCGGTCGCCGCCTGCGCTTGACCCGCAGCCCGGCGTTCGAGCGGCCGAGCAGCCGCGACAGCACCCGGTTCACGGAGGTGCAGGCCAAGGGCACCCTGGAATGGCTCGACGGGTCCGGCGAGAATCTGTCCCGGCTCACCGATATCGGCGACGAGGTCGTGCGCCTGCTCGGCATGAGCGCCGACCAGTTCTTCCAGGTGGTGCTGCTGCCCCAGGGCGATTTCGCCAAGTTCCTGCGCGCCGAGAACGAGGACCGGGAGAAGCTGCTCGAAAAGCTCTTCGACACGCAGCGATTCGGCACCGCGGAGACCTGGCTGGCGGACCGGCGCCGGGCCGCGGAGGCCGACCTCACCGCGCGCACGCAGGGCATCGATCGGCTGATCACCAAGGTCGGCATGGCGGCGGGCTACGGCGGCGCGGAATCGGTCGGGCTGCCCGACGCGGTGGCGTGGTCCCAGGACCTGCTGGCCACCGCGCGCACCGAGCTGGCCGAGGCGAACGCGAATGCCGAACTCCGCCAGAAGGACTCGACCGAAGCGCGCGCCGAGGCCGAAGAGCAGCGTCGCGTGGCCGGGTTGCACGCCCGGATGGCGGCGGCCCGCGCGGAACTGGCCGACTACGCCGCCGACGCCGCGCGCCGGGCCGAACTGGAACGCGAACTCGAACAGGCGCGCCGGGCCGAGCCGGTGGTGCACGCCATCGACGAGGCGCGCTCGGCGGTGCGCGCGCTGCGTCGGGCGGAGGCGTCGACCCGGGCCGTCGCCGGTGAGCTCGCCGTTCAGCTGGGTGCCGAGGCGGCCGCGGATATCGCCGGACTCGACTTGCTGACGGTGGTCTTCGACGACGCCGATGACGCACCTGCCGTGGAGTCCGGTGCGAGGTCGGATTCCGCTGATGGCGTCGCGGATACGCGACCGGACGACGTTGCCGGCGCCGACAGTCGATCGTTGGAGAGCACCCGGCGACGTGGTGTGCGGCGTGCCGATCTCGGCCGTGTGCGCGATGTCGAGGGTGACCTCGACGGTGCGGTCAGTCAGTGGAACGCCCTGCTCGGTGTGCTCGGCGAAGTCCGAACCGACGCCGAGATCGCTCGTCAGCTCGCCGCCGATCTCACCGAACACGAGACCGAAGCCGCGCGGCTGACCCAGCGCGCGGGCGAATTCGCCCGGCGCCGTGCCGATCTGCCCGCCGTGATCGCCGGGGCGGGGGAGCAGTTGCGCGAGGCCACCGATGCCGCCGCCGCGCTGCCCGGGCTGCGGACCGAGCTCGGCAAGTGGCAGGAGTCCGCGGCGGCCGCCGTCGAATTGGCCGAGCAGCGACCGGCGTTGGACCGGGCACAGACCGAGTTCGACGCGGCGCGCCGGACCCATCTCGACGCCAGGGAGCGCGTGCTCGATCTGCGCACGCGCCGCTTGGCGGGCATGGCCGCCGAACTCGCTGGTGCGCTGTCGGCAGGCGCGCCGTGCGCGGTGTNCCGGGCACAGACCGAGTTCGACGCGGCGCGCCGGACCCATCTCGACGCCAGGGAGCGCGTGCTCGATCTGCGCACGCGCCGCTTGGCGGGCATGGCCGCCGAACTCGCTGGTGCGCTGTCGGCAGGCGCGCCGTGCGCGGTGTGCGGCTCCGCCGAGCACCCCGACCCCGCGCGCCCCACCGACGACGCGGTGTCCAAGGACGCCGAGGACGCCGCCACCGCCGCCGAGCAGGCGGCCGAGGCGGCGCGCGACCGGATCGCCGAGCGCATCGGCGTCATCGAACGCGAGATCGAGGCGCTGATCGCCCGTGGCGGCGACGCCGACCCGGTCACCCTGGCCGATGCCGTCCGCACCGCCACCCACCGCTTCGACGACGCCGCCGACAGCGCCGCCCGTGTCACCGCCCTCACCGCGCGCCTCGACACCCTGCGTGCCGAGGAAGCCGCCCTGCACGAGCAGTCCCGCGACCTCGACGCCCGCCTCGGCACCGTCACCGCGACGATCGCGGCCACCCGCACCCGCCTCGACGAACTCACCCTCCGCCTGCGCACCGCCGCGGGCGCCGACGATTCGGTCGACGCCCGCACCACCCGCCTCGAATCCCTCATCGCGGCCGCCACCGCCCTGCGCGCCGCCCGCGCCGAGGAGACCACCGCCCGCGACGCCGTCCGCCATATCGCCACCCGCGTCGAAAACCTCGCCCAGGCAGCTGGTTTCGTGACCGAGGGCGACGAACGGACGGGCACTGGGCCGGCCACCGTGCCGCACGACGCGACGGCCGATGGCGCGGCCACCGCCGTAGTCGGTGACGGTAGTGCCACGGCTGTGACCGCCGACGGCAGCGTCACACCTGCGACTGCTGACGGCGCCGCCACAGCGGGGACTGTTGACAGCAGCGCCACAGCTGCGACTGCTGGTGGCGCCGGCACGGCCGCGACCGGCGACGGCGGCACCACAGCCGCGCGTGCCCCGGCTGCCGACGGTTCCGGTGCGAGTTCGACGGCCGTCGACACTGTGGGGCCGGAGACGAAGTCGTCGACCGCCGATGATGCTCGAGAGTTGGCATCCGACGACGGTGTGGTGGCTCCGGCACCCGCGAACGGTGCAGTCGACGGCAGTGGATCTTCGCCGGCCGACAGTGGAGGCGGGGCGGGGGAGTCGTCGGGCGACGTCGACGTGCGGGCCGATGACGAATCCGCCGACAGCGCGGACAAACCGCGATCTCGTCCCGAACGAGCCGCGCGCCCGGTGCGCGTCGAGCCCGAGATGCCGACCCTGTTCGACCTTTTCGACGACGACCCGATCGACGACGAACCCGAACCGGCGCCCGAGCCCGCACCGCAGCGCGACGACATCGCCCTGCTCACGGCGTACGCCCAGCTCGTCACCGCCCTCGCCCGCACCGCGGCGCAGCAGTCGGCAATCGAGGCCGAACTCACCGCGGCCGACCGGGCCCGCGCTCACGCCGAGGCCGTCCTCGCCGAACCGCAGATCCAGGCGGTGGCCGAGCAGGTCCCGGCCGACCTGGCCGCGCTGGAGCAGCGCTTCGCCGACGCCCAGTCCGCGCTCACCGCGGCGGTGGCGGCCCAGTCGGCGGCCGCCGAGCGGGTCGCGCAGCTCGAACAGCTGGGGACTCAGCTCTGGGGCGAGGTCGAGCGGATCGCGCCCAAGCAGCGCGATTTCGACGAGCTGGCCACACTGGCCGACGTGGTCGCGGGGCGGGGCGAGAACAATCGCCGGATGTCGTTGCGCTCCTATGTGCTCGCCGCGCGGCTCGAGGAGGTCGCGGTCGCGGGGTCGCTGCGGTTGCGCCGGATGTCGGGCGGCCGGTACGAATTCGTGCACTCCGACAAGGCGGGCCCGCGTGGCCGGCGCGGTGGTCTCGGCCTCGACGTCCGCGACGACTACACCGGCGCGGTCCGCTCCGCGAAAACGCTCTCCGGTGGTGAGACCTTCATGGCCTCACTGGCGTTGGCGCTGGGATTGGCGGATGTGGTCGCCGCCGAGGCGGGCGGCCTGGTCCTGGACACCCTGTTCATCGACGAGGGCTTCGGCAGTCTCGACGCCGACACCCTCGACGCGGTGATGGGTGTCCTGGACGAACTGCGGGCAGGCGGTCGCGTGGTCGGCGTGGTCAGCCATGTCGACGAGATGCGCCAGCGCATTCCCAGCCGACTGCACGTCGTGCGCGGCCGGACCGGCTCGCACCTCCAAGCAACTGTTGCCTGACGCCCGGAGCGCGGCTCACCCTGGGTAGCTGCTGATCCGGCGGTGGCTCCGCCCCGGACCCGCGCCGATCAGACGGTCGGTTCGGGCACCGGATCGGCCCGGACCTGGCCACCGGCCTTCGGTGCGAACCCCGGCAACCACCCGTCGACATACGGGATCATCAGCTGGATCAGCGGCCCGATGCCGAAGGCGTAGACCAGCGTGCCGATCCCGACGCTGCCGCCGAGCAGCCACCCGGTGGTCAAGACCGTCGCCTCGATGCCGGTGCGGACCGACCAGACCGGCCACCCGGTCCGGGCGACCAGTCCAGTCATCAGTCCATCGCGGGGACCTGGACCCATTCCCGCGCCGATGTAGAGCACGGTCGCCGCGGCGTTCACGATCACGGCGAGCACCATCGCCGCCACCCGTGTCCACAGGGCGTCGGCCTCGGGGATCAGCCACAGTCCGGCGTCGACCGACACCCCGATCACGATCACGTTGCTGACCGTGCCGAGGCCGGGTCGCTGCCGGAGCGGAATCCACGCGAGCAGCACGACGACGCCCGTCACCGCGGTGACGGCACCGAAACTGAGTGGCACGTGCGCGGCGACACCCTGGTGGAAGACGTCCCACGGATCGAGCCCGAGCCCGGCCCGGATCATCACCGCCATCGACGTCCCGTACAACCACAGACCGGTGTAGAGCGCGATCAGGCGACGAGTGAGCATGGGTATCAGCATCCAGGCCAACTGGACCGCCCAAAAGAGCCAATTGCGAGGTACTGGCCTTATTCATCACCAGCCCGGCAATCCAGCGGCCTACTCGGTGTGCGCGCCCACTGTCCGTCCGGCCGCGCGCTCGGCCCGGTGCGCCCCCGCCTCAGGATTCGTGCGCGAGCAACCACCGCTTGACGTCCAGTCCCCAGCGGAACCCGCCCAGCGCGCCACCGATCCGCAGCACCCGATGGCACGGCACGAACAGCGCCGCCGCATTGCGCGCGCAGGCGTTCGCGGCCGCCCTGGTCGCGTCCGGTCGACCGGACAGCCCGGCGTACTCGGTGTAGGTGATCGGCTCGCCAGCGGGCACCTTGCGCAGGACATCCCACGCATGGGTGAGGAACTCGCCCGAGCGCTGCCGGACGGGGATCGCATCGATCGCGGTGAGCTCACCCGCGTGATAGTCGGTCACCGCCCGGGTGACCGCGCCGAGCGAATCCCGCTGTCGCAGCTCGGTGGGACGCAACGTGGGGTGGATGACGCGGGTCAGCTCGGCCGGATCAGCGGTCCAGCCCGAGGCGAGCACCGCGCCGTCGGCATCGACGACGGCGGTGAACGGGCCGATGCGGGTGGCGACGGTCGCGACGTCGGCGCGTCGAATGCTGTTGTCGGTCATGATGCTTCGCTTCCGTTGACGGGTGGGGTACGGCGGGGCGCGGCGATCACACCGCGATGTTCGAGCGCCGTCTTCCACAGGTGCATGGACAGGTAGGAGCGCCAGGGCGCCCAGCGGGTGGTGTGATCGAGATCGAGGCCGGCCAGGGTCGCGCCCTGGCGCACGACCAGGTCGGTGCCGAGCAGGATGTCGGGATCGGCGAGCAGGCGCATGGTGACGTAGTCGGCCGTCCACGGCCCGACGCCGGCCAGCGCGAGCAGGTCGCGGCGAAGCTCGGCCGCCGTGCGGCCCGCGTGCAGGACCAGGTCGCCGTCGGCGATCGCCCGCGC
>NZ_JBCGFB010000182.1:0-319 GCF_038752175.1 Nocardia sp. No.11
GCGGCGGCGCCTCCGCGTGGTGACGCGACGCCCGCGCCGGTGCCGGTCCGGGTGACCGTGCGCGATCTGACGACCGCTGTGGGCCCGGCCGGTGATCGCGGGCGGGCGGCGCCCGTGGAGGTGCAGATCGTCGTGCGAGGCGGTGGATCGGCGGCGGAGTTGCCCGCCGCGCTGCGCGATCTGGTGCAGACGTTGATCACGCCACAGCGTGTGCCCGCGCCGCGACCGCATCGTTGAGCTGGTGCGAGCCCCATGCCTGGTGGCGTCTGTCGTCGGAGAGCCAGCGGTGCTGCCGGTTCCGAGTCGGGGGGGGGCGCGG
>NZ_JBCGFB010000182.1:440-8401 GCF_038752175.1 Nocardia sp. No.11
GCACATCGCTCGCCCCGGGCGAACCTCCGGGCAGGCGCGAGTTTCGGGTTACCGCGACGCGTGCGGGCGGTGGTAGTCGTCTGTGCGGCGGTGATGGTGGCGGGGCCGGCCTGCGGTGGCGCACCGGCCGGCGGGGCCGAGCAGGGGATGTTCGGGTGGCCGCTGCGGCCGCGGCCGACGGTGGAACGGCGGTTCGACAAGCCGGTGCGGAACTGGCTGCCGGGTCATCGCGGGGTCGATCTGGCGGGCAGCGAGGGACAGCCGGTGCTGGCGGCCGGGGACGGCATCGTCGTGTTCGCCGGTGTGGTGGCGGACAAGCCGGTGGTGTCCATCGACCATCCCGGTGGACTGCGCACCACCTACGAACCGGTGCGGGCACACATCGCCGTGGGGAGCCGGGTGAGCAGGGGCACGCCGATCGGGACTCTGGTGGCCGGACACGAGGGGTGTCCGGCCACCGCGTGCCTGCACTGGGGTGCGCGCCGGGAAGCGAGCGAGCACGCGCGGCGCGAGTACATCGACCCGCTGGGTCTGCTGCACGAGGTGCCGGTCCGGTTGAAACCGCTGGCACCCGCGCTGTGACGAACCACTCGGCCGCACCGGGTTCATCGCGCCCGAACGCGGGACGACAATCGGGGTGTGCCAAAGGAATCAGCGCCCTTCACCTACCCCGAGGTGGGTGCCACCCGTGGCACCTTCCCCGCGGGCTACGACCGGTTCGAGCTGCGGCGCCCGATCGGCCACGGCCGCGCACTGTTCGACCGGGCCGCCACCCACATCCTCGCGTTCGGGATCCAGAAGGGCGCCGGTGTCTTCCATCGATCCGATACCGACACCGCGGTGGCGGGAACGGAATTGACGGTGCGCATCGGTCTCGGCCCGGTCGGCATCGTCGCGCCGTGCCGGGTCGTCTACGTGCTGGACGACCCGAACCGCCGCGGCTTCGCCTACGGCACCCTGCCCGGGCATCCCGAGATCGGCGAGGAACTGTTCGCCGTCGAATACGACCCCACCGACGACACGGTGTACGGCCTGGTCACAGCGTTCTCCCGCCCGGGCGCCTGGTACGTGGCGGTCGGCGGACCGGTCGTCCGGCTGATCCAACGCTGGTTCGCCCATCGCTACCTGAAAACCTTGCCTACCAGCGACTGAGCATCACAGCCCGCGCTCGGTGCCGACTTTGTGCCCGCGCTCGGCGCGCGACACGAGGAGATCCACGGCACGGTCGCTCTCGAACGCCCTCGCCCACGAGATCCGTCTCGCTGATCAGTCGATCAGTCCGGTGACCAGCACCCCGGCGACCCCGATGAGCGCCATCATCGCGACAGCGACGGCGGTGGCGGTCACGACATGTCGCCCGGCCTCCACCCGGCCCTGATGGAGCGCGCGACCTCGGAACCATCCGAGAAAGCTCAGCAGCAGGGAGACTGCCGCGGCAACCATCGGCAGCGCGTTCGTCGGCCACCCGTCCGCCGTGACCTCATGGGCGAACAGCAACGCACAACCGGCTGCGCCCAGGGAAGTCCGCCGCCAGGCCAGTGCCGTGCGTTCCATCGCCAAAGTCGAGGGTGTCACGACAGCAGCACCGCCAGGCAGGCGAGTGCGGCGACGACAGCGACTCCGACCGACAGCACGGGGACCAGGACGGTGCCCGGTAGTGGTCGTCCGGTGCGCATCGCGACGTCTATCCGCTGCCAGTGTCGGAACGCTCCCAGCGCTACCGCGAAGGACATCACCAGGCAGCTCACGGCGATGATGCCGCCGAGTCCGGCCAGGCGGAGCGGCTGGACCAGTGTGTGCACGGCGACGCCACCGGCGAGCAGACCGAGCGCCGTGCGTACCCAGGCCAGGAATGTCCGCTCATTGGCGAGGGTGAATCGATAGTCGAGTTCCTCTTCCCCGTCCTCGGATTCACCCCCGACATCGGGCAATGCCATCGCCGACCACCTCCGAACCCCATCTTGCCGTGCTCGCGCCTACCGGCCGGGCAACGCGCCGACCGCTTCACCTTGGCACCGACCGGGCCGATCGCGACGTGGCGAGCTCACCCGTCATCGCGCCAGGTCGTGCAGGCCGGCGAGCGCGCAAGGCCAGGGATCGTCGGCTGGGAAACCGCAGGGCGGACTACCGCACGCCGGGAATCGCCTACTCGCACGGCAGTCGCTCGCCAGTGAGCGTGGGCCTGCGCGACCTCGCCTGCGTTCAGGCGCGGGGATGAGCCTGGTCGTGGACTCGTTTGAGGCGTTCCACGGAGACGTGCGTGTAGAGCTGGGTGGTGGCCATGCTGGCGTGACCGAGGAGTTCCTGGACGACGCGCAGGTCGGCGCCGCCCTCGAGCAGGTGGGTGGCGGCGGTGTGGCGCAGGCCGTGCGGGCCCATGTCCGGAGCACCGGGGATCGCCGAGACGACCTCGTGGACGACGGTGCGGGCCTGGCGCTGGTCCAGGCGGCGGCCGCGCTGACCGAGCAGCAGTGCCCGGCCGGAGTGCTCGTTGGCCAGGGACGGTCGGCCCGCACGGAGCCAGGCGTCGAGTGCGGTGTCGGCGGGGCCGCCGAAGGGCACCGAGCGTTCCTTGTTGCCCTTCCCCAGGACGCGCACGAGAGCACGCTCCCGGTCGATGTCGTCGATGTCGAGGCCGCACAGCTCGCTGACCCGAATGCCGGTGGCGTACAGCATCTCGACGATCAGCCGGTCCCGTAGCGCCATCGGGTCCTGCTGGGCTGCCCCTGATTCCGCCGCGTCCATCGCCTGCACGGCCTGCCTCTGCACCAGGACCGCGGGCAGTGCCCGGTGTGCCTTCGGCGCCCGCAACCGCAGACCCGGGTCGATGGGCAGGCGTCCGGTCTCGGTGAGCCAGGCAGTGAAAGTCCGTGCGGCAGAGGCGCGCCGCGACAGTGTCGTCCGCGCCGCGCCCGACGCCGCCAGCTCGGCCAACCACGACCGCAACAGCGACAGATCCAGTTCCCGCACCGACGAATCCGCCGACCGCGCGTACAGATGTTCCAGCAACGACCGTACGTCCCCGACGTAGGCCCGCACCGTATGCGCCGACCGATTCCGCCCCAACCGCAGATGCCGCCCGAACTCCGTGAGCAGCGCGGTCAGGTCGTCGGGCAACACATCCATTCCCCCACCGTCGCCCGTCCCGCCACCCCACGCAACCCACCACGCCGCGCGACCCAGACCCTCGACCATCCCCGCTCACCGGATACGCACGTGGCGCGGCGCACCGCACGTAGTCTCGCGCTGACTGCCTGCGGTCCGAGTCGCACAGCGGTCTCCTCGCCGGCAGCGCCCCGTATGTCGCCCCGGCACTCCGTACTTCCGCCCCGGCTCATCCGCGGCACCGGCACCGCGCAGCTCAGGCAGCGTGCGGCACGGTCCCCGGTGCGATCACTATGCGCGGCAACAGCCTGGCAATAGGTGAGATTCCCCGCGCCGCGCGGCGTGCGGGTGAGGGAGGCGTGTTTGCGGGGCGGAAGGGGCGTGTTTGCGGGGTGAGCCGTAGGCCGGGAGTTCGGCCTGGTCGGAATCCGGTACGCCGCAGTTTCCGTCGCCGAGGGCCGCACGCGCCGACCAGGGGCGCACCGCATCGACTGCATGGACGTCTGCGGCCGACACGACCGACTACGCGGACGACCGCGACCGTCTGCGGCTGACGCGCGGGGACGCGATCTGCGGACACGGTGATCTCGTCTGGTGCGCGAGAGGACGCGATCCGCGCACCCGGCTCTCACGGTGCCGTTGCGCCGTTACATCGCACCGGCGCACAGGGTCTCGGTTGGCGTGCGCCGGTCGAGGCCCCTTCATCTCGACCCCCGGCCTCGGGTGCGGAACCAGCCGTCGGAATCGCACCCGACCAACTCGGCGAGTTCCAGGCCGACCAGGACAGCGCGGACCGTCGCGATATCGAGGCCGGATTGGTGGGCCAGGTCCACGGGGAGGCGGGAGCCGATGGCGGGGAGGGCCGCGTAGACGTCGGCTTCGGCGCCACGCAGGTGAGCGCCAGGGTCGGGGGTGTCATCGGTGACGGGGAGGCGAAGGGGGCCCGCCTCGTCGATGACGTCCTCGGCGCGGGTGACGAGCAGGGCTTCGCCCTCGCGGATCATGCGGTGGCAGCCGACCGAGGACGCGGACCCGACGGGGCCGGGGACCGCCATCGCGGGGCGGCCGAGACGGCGGGCCCATTTCACGGTGTTGCGGGCGCCGCTGCGCAGGCCGGCTTCGACGACGAGGACGCCGTCACCGAGAGTGGCGATGAGCCGGTTGCGGGCCAGGAATCGATGCTTCTGGGCGGTGGTGCCCGGCGGATATTCGCTCAGGACCAGGCCGGTCTCGGCGATGGCGGACAGCAGGCGGTCGTGCTGGGCGGGGTAGGGCCGGTCGACGCCACAGGCCAGCACGGCCACGGTCGGGCCGCCGACGGCGAGGGCCGCGCGGTGCGCCGCCGCGTCGATGCCGAAGGCCGCGCCCGAGACGATGGTCCAACCGCGCCCGGCCAGGTCGCAGGCGATCTCGCTCGCCACCTGCACCCCGTAGCCGCTGCTGCAGCGCGAACCGACCACGGCGACAGCGCGTTCGGACGCCGTCCGCAGCGAGAGCGGGCCGCGTGCCCACAGCACCAGCGGCACCGCGCCCTCGCGGTCACGCTCGCTGTCGAGCTGGTCGAGGCCCAGCATCCGCCAGCCGGGCCACTCGTCGTCGTCGGGGGTGATGACCCGCCCGCCCAGCCGCTGTACCGCCGCCAGATCGTCGGCCGCCGTGTCGATCTCCCGCCGAGCCGCCGTCGGGCCACGCAATGCCTCGGGCAGTTCGCATTCGCGCACGGCCCGCGCCGCCTCGCACACCCCGACCGAGGCGATCAGCGCCGACAACGGCGCGCACGGACCCTGTACCACCCGCGACAGGTATACCCAGGCGAGTCTGCGCTCGTCGACGTCCAACGCCACCGGTGAATTACCGGCCGCCGCGGCACGCGGCCCACTCACTGGGCGCCTCGCTGCCGGAAGTTCAAGGCCGACAGCACGTCCTGCACGCTCGGGATCTCCCCGCAGCGCAGGTCGCAGATCGTCCACGCGACCCGGATCGCCCGATCCGCGCCTCGGGCCGACATCCGCCCCAGCCGCAAGGCCGTCTCGATGGGTGCGATCGACTCCCGAGGCAACCGGAAGCGCTGCCGCAGAACATGTCCCGGCACTTCGGCATTGGTGGCCCAGCCGTCGGCGCTCCAGCGTTGCAGGGCCAGCCCACGGGCCCGAGCGACCCGCGCGGCGACACCGGCGCTGCTCTCGACCTGCGCGTCACCGAACGTCGCTCCCGCCTGACCGTGCATCTGCACCCAGATATCGATGCGATCCAGCAGCGGCCCGGACAGCTTGCCCAGATAGCGCCGCCGGGCCAGCGGCGCGCAGATGCAGTCGACGTCGCGAGCCGGCGCGCACGGGCAGGGATTGGCCGCGAGCACGAGCTGGAATCGGGCCGGGTAGCGCGCGACACCGTCGCGCCGGGCGATCCGCACCTCGCCTTCCTCGAGCGGAGTGCGCAGTGCCTCCAGCACTTTCGTGCCGATCTCCGCGCATTCGTCGAGGAACAGCACCCCGCGATGTGCCCGGCTCACCGCGCCCGGCCGAGCCATGCCGGAACCACCGCCGATCATGGCGGTGACCGAGGTCGAGTGATGCGGGGCGACGAACGGGGCCAGCGTCATCAGCGGCTGTTCGGCCGACAGCGAACCCGCCATCGAGTGGATCGCGGTGACCTCCAGCGATTCAGCCTCCGACAGGGGTGGCAGCAGACCTGGCAGGCGTTGCGCCAGCATCGTTTTGCCGATCCCGGGCGGCCCGGTCAGCAACAGGTGGTGGCCGCCGGCCGCCGCGACCTCCAATGCCCAGCGGGCCTCGTCCTGACCGACGACATCGCTCAGGTCGCCGCTGGGCGCCTGCGCCCCGGGGACCCTTCCGTCCGGTTCCAGCAGACTGCCTTCACCGCGCAACCAGGCGACCACCGCGCGCAGGCTGACCGCGCCGAGCACCTCGATTCCCTCGACAAGCCCGGCCTCGGCCACCGCCGCCGCGGGCACCACCACCGTCGGCACGCCCGCGGTGCGCGCGGCGATCACCGCGGGCAGCACCCCGCGCACCCGTCGCACCCGGCCGTCGAGGGCCAGCTCGCCCAGCAGCACGGTCTTGGCCAGCCGCTCCCCCGGCACCGCACCGGACGCGTCCAGGACCGACACCGCCAGCGCCAGGTCGTAGACGCTGCCCACCTTCGGCAGCGTGGCCGGGGACAAGGCCAGGATCACCCGGCCGTCGGGCCACTTCTCCCCCGTGTTGGCGACCGCCGCGCGCACCCGATTGCGCGATTCCTGCAGCGCCGTGTCGGGCAGGCCGACCAGGTTCACCGAGGGCAGGCCCTGGCCGATATCGGCCTCGATCTCGACCAGTTGACCGTCGACCCCGGTCACCGCCACCGACAACGCGCGACCGAGCGCCATCAGAAGGCTCCGGCCAGGTGGTCGATGACGGGGCGGTGTCCGCGCGGGACCAGCACCGACACCACGTCGAACCGGATCCGCCGCCACGGGCCCTGCTGCTCGGCCAGCCAGAGCAGCGCGAGCCGACGGATCCGCTGCTGTTTGCTGAAGGTGACCGATTCGGCCGGGGTGCCGAACCCCAGGCCCGACCGCGTCTTGACCTCGACGAACGCCGTGACCGTCGGGTCCTGGACGATCAGATCCAGTTCGCCGTAGCGGCATCGCCAGTTGCGGGCGACGATCTCCATCCCCGACTCACGCAAGAACTGCGCGGCGAGCTTCTCCCCGTATGCGCCGAGCGCCTGTTTGTCTGCCACGGGTCGAGCATGTCGATCGACTCCGTCGCGCCCGGTCCGGTGACCTGGGCGAACAACAACTCTGTGGACAACCGCCGGCCTGTGGACAACCAGGCCGGCGGTGCGCCGCCTACTCCGGCAGGCGCAGGTCCGGCTTCTCCAGTTCTTCGATGTTCACGTCCTTGAACGTGATCACTCGCACGTGCTTGACGAAGCGCGCCGGACGGTACATGTCCCACACCCACGCATCGCTCATCCGCACTTCGAAGTAGACCTCGCCGTCGGCGTTCTGCGGCCGCAATTCGACAGAATTGGCCAGGTAGAAGCGACGTTCGGTCTCCACCACGTACGAGAACTGGCCGACGATGTCCTTGTACTCGCGGTACAGCGACAGTTCCATCTCGGTTTCGTACTTCTCGAGGTCCTCAGCACTCATCGGGTGGGCCGTCCTCCTTCTAGCAGCGCCGCGTTCATAGTGGACATCATCGCGCATGCGCGGCACGAGTAGCCACTCGGCTACCGCCGGGCACCTCGAGTTCGCGCACATTGCGCCAGGACCGGCGATGTTCGGTGCTCGGTCCGAGCTGCCGGAGCGCGGCGGTGTGCTCGGGCGTGTTGTAGCCCTTGTGCGCCGCGAAACCGTACCCGGGCAGCTGCCCGTCGAGCTCGACCATCATCCGGTCCCTGGTCACCTTGGCCAGAATGCTGGCCGCGGCGATGCATGCCGCGGTGGCGTCGCCGCCGATGACCGGCAGCGACGGCGCGGGCAGCCCGGGGACCTTGAAGCCGTCGGTCAGGATGTAGCCGGGCGTGCGGCCCAGCCCCGCGACGGCCCGGCGCATCCCCTCGATATTGGCGACGTGGATCCCGATCGAGTCGATCTCCCATGCCGGCACCACGACGACGCTGTAGGCCAGCGCCAACCGCTGGACGACCGGGAACAGCTCCTCACGGGCCGCCTCCGTGAGTTTCTTGGAGTCGTCGAGGCCCGACAGCTTGTCGTAGGCCTTGGGCGCCAGCAGGCACGCGGCGACCACCAGCGGTCCGGCGCACGGGCCGCGGCCCGCCTCGTCGACACCGGCCACCGGGCCGAGGCCGCCGCGGATGAGCGCCGCCTCGAGCGTGCGCAGGCC
>NZ_JBCGFB010000183.1:0-8214 GCF_038752175.1 Nocardia sp. No.11
GGAATGGACGGCGAACTCCGGCGACTCCCAGTCGATATCGACATAGGGGTCGAAGTGCTTGGTCACCGATCCCTCGGACAGACCGCGCAGGATCTCGTGATATCCGGGCTCACCCGGACGTTTGGCGGCGGTGGACAGCGTCATCGATGTCTCCTCAGTAGGTACTGCCTCCAGTTTAGTGGTACCGGCAGTACCATACAAGGGTTGACGCTACTTCGTGTTACACCTACCTTGCCGCGCCCCGCTAGACGAGCGGTTTCCCCGCCGCCCTGCGCCGGCGCATATCGACGACCAACCGCGGGAACGGCTGATGACGCCACCCCGGCGGCAGCGCCGCGAGCACGCGCCCGATACCGCGCATGATCAGCTCGAACGCGCGCTGCCGACGCGGACTCCAGGCCAATCCGAGGCTGTCACGGAAGCGCTGCGGCAGATATCCCGTGACGAAGAAGCGATTCACCCGCCGCCCGGCGATCCGGATGATCCAAGGCTGCGGCCCCAGATCGACGACATTGTCGAGCAGGTACCCACGCACCTCGGCATCGAGGTCGAGCTCACCGAGCATCGAGTCCCAATAGCGGTCGAACGCGGCCCGATCGGCGGGCCACATCTCCGCGGGCATCTGCAGCGTCGTTCCGAACCGCGCGGAATCCTGGTACAGCTCTTCGGCGAAGCCCTCGTCGAGCTCACCGAAGAGCAGCTCGAGACTGTCGCGGGTACCGCGATAGATGCACGCCGCCACCCACAGCTGCAGCCGTGGATCGAAGGCGTTGTACTTCACCGGCCCACCGGGGCGGTTACGCACCTGGCGATGCGAGGTACCGACCGCCTCCCGGAACACCGCCCGATCCTCCTCGGTCCCGAGCATCGCCACCGCGAGGTAGGTCAGAGTCGTCTTGGCACGCTTGCCCGGATTCGTCGCGTAGCTCCCGGATTCGACCGTGCTCTCCACCACACCCCGACCGACCGGAAGCAGGCTCAGCTGCATCACGACATTGGCGGGACCGCCGAGGATCGCACCGGCGCCGATCAGATAGCGATGCCTGCGCTCGGCGTCGTCGTCGACGGGATGCTGCGGCTGCGCTGCCGCGCGGGGCTGTGCCACGACCAACCTCCAAGAGAGTGAGAGCGTTTCCAATCCAGACTCTCATCCACCCGCCCCCCGCGCAAGATTAGTTCAGAATCAACTGTCACATAATGGGCGACTTGCTCACTGTACGGCTATCCATTATCGAGAATTTCGAGTAACTTACTGCTCGCATCACCATGGAGGGGACAGTCATGAGCGAGCAGGCCGGACCGTTGTTGCGGCGTCATCTCGGCGACCGGCGCTTCCTGCTGACGCTGCCGCGCGCGGTCGGACTGCAAGTACTGCACCCCGTCATCGCCACCGCGCTGGTCGACCACGCGCCACATCGGCTGTGGGAACACAAGAAGCGCACCGTCTCGCAGCTGATCTATCTGGCGCACTCCGGCCGCGCGGCGGACTCGGTGATCCGCTTCGCCCACGAGCACGTGAAAGGCCTCGACGACCGCGGTCAGCGCTATCACGCGCTGCACCCCGAGGTATTCCTGTTCCAGCACGCCACCTACGTCGAGACGCTGATGACCGCCGCCGACCTGTTCGGCCCCGCGCTCGGCGCCGCCGACCGCGACCAGCTCTACCGCGAGACCCGCGCCTGGTACCGCACCTACGGTGTCAGCGATCGGCTGCTCCCCCGGACCCGGCCGGAGTTCGCCGAGTACTTCGCCGACGCCTGCGCCACCCAGCTGCGGGTCGGCCCCGCCGCGCGCGAACTGCGCGATCAAGTCCTGCGTCCCGATGCGTGGATCGTCCGGCACCTGCCCGCCGGTGCCGCACGGGCGATGCAACATCCTCGGGCGCTCGAACTGTTCGACGTGCGAACCGGCCGGGCCGATGCCGCCGCACTGCGCGCTGTCGCGATGACGGCACGCCCCGGCTTCGCGATGGCGCCCCGGCGAATTCGCTACGTCTCACAGGCCAGAACACGCACCGGGAGATGATCGGGGCCGCCGGCTCGACGAACCGGCGGCCCCCTCCCCCAGACTGGTCAGACGATCGCCTTGTGCTGACGGATGCGGCGCCGCACATCGGCCATCATCGCGTTGGTGCCGGAGAACCGGATGAACCGTGGGATGNGACTGGTCAGACGATCGCCTTGTGCTGACGGATGCGGCGCCGCACATCGGCCATCATCGCGTTGGTGCCGGAGAACCGGATGAACCGTGGGATGAACCGATTGACGAATCCGACGAACAGGAACAGATTCTCGAACCGCCGCTGATCCGAGGCACTCCACTCGATACCCATCTGCTCCTGGAAGTGCGGCGGCAAAAATCCCGCCGTCAGGAACCGCAGCAGCCCGCCCAGCAGCAGGCGCAGCGACCAGTGGATCATGCGCAGGTGCAGCAGATCGTCGATGTAGGCCCGGAAATCGTCGTCGCACACCACTTCTCGGCATGCCTGGACCCAGTACGCGTCGAAGTCGGCGTGGGTCTCGGGCCACATGTCCGGATGGACCTGCAGAGTGGTGCCGAAGGTGTCGGCGCCCTGGTAGAACTGCTCGAGCTCGGCCTCGGTCATCTTGCCGCACAGCAGCTGGTGGGTGTCCTCGTAGCCGATGTAGATCGCCGCCGCCACGTACAGCTGCAGGTGACGGTCGAAGGCGTTGTACTTGACCTTCGAGTTCGGTCCCGACCGCACCTGCCGGTGTGCGACGTTCACCGCCTCGCGCATCGCCCGCTTCTCCTCGTCGGAGCCGAGCACCGCGACCGCCAGGTAGGACGCGGTGGTGCGCAACCGCTTCCACGGGTGCACCATCAGCGCCCCCGACTCGACCTTGCTCTCCATCACCCCCGCCGCGACCCCGCGGTGGGCGAACTGCATCGCGACATTGGCCGCCGCACCCGCGAACGCCCAGAAGTCGAGCGCGTCGGCCAATTGCGCGGGCCGTTTGCGCGGCGAGCGATGGGTATCGGGCAGGGGGATCCGCACCTGCGCGAGCGTCAACGGCGCGTGCGTCGCCGGCGCCGGTTCCGACAGTGCGCCGGCGCCGGGCCCGGGGACGTGGCCCGGCCCCTCGGCCACATACCTGTCGCTGGTGGGGTCGTCGTAGTCGGGTTCACTGGACTTCGCCGCGGTGTTCATCGCCGTCACAGCCGTTCGATGATCGTCGCGTTGGCCATGCCGCCCGCCTCGCACATCGTCTGCAATCCGTAGCGTCCGCCGGTCTGCTCGAGATGGTTGACCATGGTGGCCAGCAGCCGGGTGCCCGATCCGCCGAGCGGATGCCCCAGCGCGATCGCACCGCCGCGGGGATTCACCCGATCCGGATCGGCGCCGAGTTCGTGCTGCCACACCAGCGGCACCGGCGCGAACGCCTCGTTGACCTCGAAGGTGTCGATGTCGTCGACCGTGAGCGAGACCCGCTCGAGCGCCTTGCGGGTCGCCGGGACGACCGCGGTCAGCATGAGCGTCGGATCGTCGCCCGCCACCGCGAACGAATGGAACCGCGCGCGGGGGGTCAGTCCCAGCTTCGCCGCGACCCGCTCGCTCATGATGAGCGCGGCCGAGGCGCCGTCGGTCAACGGCGAGGAGTTGCCCGGCGTCACCGACCAGGAGATCTCCGGAAACCGTTCCAGCGCGGCGGGATCCGTGAACGCGGGCCGCAGGTTGGCCAGACTCTCGACGGTGGTGCCGGGCCGAATCGTCTCGTCCGTGTCCAGGACGCCGGCGGAGCTCAGCTCGGCGTCGAAGCCGCCCGCCGCCGCGGTGGCCGCCGCCAGCCGGTGCGAGCGAGCCGCGAACTCGTCGAGGGTGGTGCGATCCAGTTTCCAGCGGGCGGCGAGGATCTCGGCGGCAATGCCCTGCCCGATCAGTCCGGCCGGGTAGCGCACCGCGAGCGGGCCGCGCAGCGCGTCCTTGCCCTGCGCGTTGGAGAACATCGGCGCGCGGCTCATCGACTCCACGCCGCAGGCGATCGCCACGTCGTAGGCGCCGGCGAGCACGCCCTGGGCCGCGAAGTGTACGGCCTGCTGACTCGAGCCGCACTGCCGATCGACCGTGGTGGCGGGCACGGACTCCGGGAAGTCCGCCGCGAGCACGGCGGTGCGGGTGATGTTGCTCGACTGCTCACCGCTCTGCGTGACGCACCCGCCGATCACATCGTCGACCAGCGCGGGATCGATCCCGGTCCGGTCGATCAATTCGGCCAGCACTCCGGCCAGCAGGGTCGCCGGGTGCACCGACGACAAGCCGCCGCCGGGTTTTCCCCGACCGGACGGCGTTCGGACAACATCGACGATGACCGCGGACATCATGATCCTCCTGCGCAACCGCCGACCGTCGGCGGCCTCAACGCCCTAAGTTAATCATGATTCCGCCAGATTTCATCGATATTTCAACTGCTTCATGCGCCGTAGACGCCATTCAGCTGGTCATGTTACCGTCAATTCCGCATCGTGCGACTGGGGTCGGGGGCGCGATGCAGAGGTCGCGTCGGCGCCGGGCAACGCGGCTTCGGCACCGGCGCGGCCATCGACCCGAGCGGCGCCCGAACCCCGGAAATCTTACCGGCGATTTTGCTCACATTCGCTAGAATCCGTAGTAACTTATCGGAGGCCGATCCTCGCTAGATCAGCCACATACGTACCCGCCGACGACAGAATGCTCGGCAACATCATCGGACCGTCAGCGACGTCGGCCACCAGCCGTCGACGCCACCGGTCCTGGGAAAGGAACACCGGTACACCATGTTGCGACGGCTCGACAGGCTTCTGAGTTACGAGATGAAGGTCTCCGAATTCCTCGGCACCCTGATCATCATCGGCATCCCGTACGGACTCGTCGGCATCGTCTGGACGCTCACCCACACCTCGCACCTGCGCGATCTCTCCGGCGTCGACCTGGTCATCTCGTTCCTCGGATCGATCGTCTGCTGGCCGGTGCTCACCTTCGCGAATGTGACGATGACCTGATGATGGCACTGGTCTGGGTCATCGACATCGTGGTGACCGTCGTCAAGATCCTCGGTGGCCGCACACAGGTCAATCCCGTTCTGCGCGTAAGTATGTGGATCGCGCTGTTGTGCGTCGCCGCGGTCGGGCTCGCCGCGGGCGCCGGCTTTCTCGTCCTGCTCGAACGCTGGCTGAGCACGCTCTGACACCGCCGCGCTCCGGCGCGGCAAGAAAGGATTCGGTGCGGCGTGACCTCCACCGAGCACTCCCCGGCAGGCATCGCGCCGCCGGAACCCTCCGAGGTCGGCCGGATCGCCGACAGTGTGACCGGCCTGTGGCGACGCCACCCGCAGCAATCGGTCGAAACGCTGGGCAGGCAGGTCCTGCTGGGCCGGGCCGCGATCGCCCAGCTGCTGCTGTCCCTGGTGCAGCGGCGGTTCCCGTTCCAGGAGTTCATCCGGCAGTGCGCCTTCATGGCCAACGTCTCGGCCGTGCCGACGGTCTTCGTCGCGATCCCGGTCGCGGTGGTCGTGTCCATCCAGGTCGGCGCGCTGGTCAACCAGGTCGGCGCGACCACCTTCATCGGCGCGGTGGCCGGCCTGGGCATCATCCGCCAGGGCGCGCCGCTGGTCACCTCGCTGATGATCGCGGGCGCGGTCGGCTCCGCCATCTGCGCCGATCTGGGCTCGCGCACCATCCGCGAGGAGATCGACGCCATGAAGGTGATGGGCGTGGACCCGGTGCGCCGGCTGGTCGCCCCGCGCCTGGCGGCGGCCGTCCTGGTCAGCATGCTGCTGTGCGGGTTCATCGTGTTCGTCGGCTTCGCCACGGCCTATCTTTTCAACGTCTACGCCCAGCACGGCACCCCCGGCTCGTTCATCAGCTCGTTCGCGTCCTTCGCGGTCGCCAACGATCTGCTCGTCGCGCTGGTGAAGGCGGCGATCTTCGGCGCGCTCACCTCGATCATCGCCTGCGATATCGGACTGCACACCAAGGGTGGGCCCGGCGGCGTGGCCAACTCGGTCAACTCGGCGGTGGTCTCCTCGGCGCTGATGCTGTTCGCCACCAACATCATCGTCACCCAGCTCTACAACACCCTGTTCCCCGCGAAGGTGGTGTGAGATGGCCGCCGAGTACATCCCGCCCGTTCTGCGCCCGGTGCGCGCCGTCGGCGCGGCGGCCAAGATTCCCGTCCAGGCCAATCAGCGGCTCGGGCACCAGGCCATCGTCTTCTTCCAGGCCCTCCTCGCCGTTCCGTTCACGCTGCGGCACTACCGCAAGGAAGTCGCGCGACTGGTCGCCGACGTCGGCTGGGGCAACGGTTCGCTGATCGTGGGCGGCGGCACCGTCGGTGTCGTCATCGTGCTGTGCGCGTTCGGCGGCATCACCGTCGGCATGGAGTCCTACTCCGCGCTGAACCTGCTGACCATGGGGCCGCTGACCGGGGCCATCTCCGGTTTCGCCACCACCCGCGAAATCGCCCCCATCCTGGCCACTCTCGCCTTCGCCATCCAGTCGGGCTGCCGGTTCACCGCCCAGCTCGGCTCGATGCGGATCTCCGAAGAGATCGACGCGCTGGAATCCATCGCGATCCGCCCGCTCCCCTACCTGGTGACCACCCGGATGATCGCGGCCACGGTCACCATCGTCCCGCTCTACACGCTGGGCCTGGCGGTGGCCTACCTGGCGACCAAGCTGTCGGTGCTGTTCCTCGGCGGCACCACGGCCGGCACCTACGACCACTACTTCTTCCAGTTCCTGGTCGGCGGTGACGTGTTCTTCTCCCTGTTCAAGGTGGTGGTCTTCGTCCTGATCGCCGCCTTCATCCAGTGCTACTACGGCTTCGTCGCCGCCGGTGGACCCGAAGGTGTCGGGGTCGCGGCGGGCCGGGCGATCAAGATGGTCATCGTCGTGATGGTCTTCACCAATCTCTTTCTCACCCTTGCTATCTGGGGCATCGACCCCGGATTCCGGATCTCGGGATAGGTCGATCGGATGATTCTCGATCCCAGTGGACGCGGGCCGACCGGTCGTCAGTTGACCGTCGCGGGCCTGGCCATGGTGTCCGCGGTCGCGGCCGCGCTGTATCTGCTCGGACTGCGCTACAACGGCGAGTTCGAAGACAAAGTCATCGTCGGCGCCGAGCTGACGAGCACCGGCGACGGGCTACCGCAGCGGGCCGACGTGAAATACCGCGGCATGGTCGTCGGCATGGTCGGCGACGTGACAATGGTCGCCAAGGGCGAACGCCAGCGTGCCACCTTCGAGCTGAAACCCGGTATCGCCGAGACGATCCCGGACACGGTGACCGCGCGGGTGATCCCCGACAACATCTTCGGCGTCTCCTCCATCCAGCTGGTCGACAACGGCGCCGCCACCGGCACGTTGCGCAGCGGCCACACCATCCATCAGGACACCAGCGCCGAGACGATCCAGCTGCAGTCCACGCTCAACACCCTGCGCGACGTGCTCGCCAACATCCAGCCCGAGAAGCTCGGCCGGGTGCTGGCGACGCTGTCCGCGGCGTTGGACCCGGGCTCCCGGGTCCCCGGCTCGACGGTGCAACGGCTCGACACCTGGCTCACCACGATCCACCAGATCCCCGAGATCGGTGACCTGCTGGGCAATTTCGGCCAGGCCGCGACCGCGCTGAGCCAATCGGCGCCCGAGCTGGTCGGCGTGCTGGCCGACTCGGTGACCTCGGCGCGCACCCTCAACGAGCACCGCACCCAGCTGGTCGAGCTGCTCACCCAGGGCAATTCCGCGGTCGAGGCCGTCAACAGCCTCTTCGCCGCGAATCCCGATTCCGGCAAGGAACTGGTCTCGGGCCTGGACGGCCTGCTCGGCGGTATCGCCAAGGATCCGGGGGCGCTGCAGTCCGCCGCCGCCAATCTCAATGTCTCGCTGGCCAAGTTGCAGCAGACCTTCACCTTCGGCCCGCGCAAGCAGATGGCGTGGCGCATGGACGTGTCGTTCACCCCGTTCCAGCAGTACACCGCCGAGGACTGCCCACGCTACGGCGAGATGACCGGGCCGCGGTGCGGTGGTCCGACCGTGCCCACCGTCGCGCCGCCCCAGGAATACCCCGCCCAGCTGCTACCCCAACGCCTCGAAGCGGCGGGCCCCGCGCCGGTGCTGCCGTCGGCGCCGATCCCGGGACTGCCGACGCTGCCCGGCATCTCGGTGCCGGCGCTGCCCGGCCTGCCGGTGATTCCCGGCCTGCCCGCCATCCCGGGA
>NZ_JBCGFB010000184.1:0-7943 GCF_038752175.1 Nocardia sp. No.11
TTCGTCGGGGCTTCAGTCAGGGCAAGGGTTCAAACTTTAGCGCAGGCGATCCACCGAAGCAAGTTCGGCGAACAGTGAGCCCGCACACATGATCAGTCAGGCGCTCATCGTCCTACCTCGTTTCCCTGCACCATCCGCCAACCTCGGGAGGCTCAGCAGATCGGCACCGGGTCGGTGTCCGTGTCGCTCTGACTCGAATTAAGTTACGCAGCCGCGAACGCGAAGTCAAATCGCCTGGTAGATGCGGTGTTTCCCACCCCTATCCGACCCGCCCCGCAACCTTCCGCGTCCACCNGCCGCGAACGCGAAGTCAAATCGCCTGGTAGATGCGGTGTTTCCCACCCCTATCCGACCCGCCCCGCAACCTTCCGCGTCCACCACGGAGCCGGCGGCGCCGCAACGCGGCAACCAACCGGCGACGGCGATCCATTAGCAACTGATCAATTGTCCAGGTGAAGTCGATCGCCAAAACTTCCCTCTACCTGCCGACATGACATGGCCCACGTAGACACCACACCCCCTCCGATATACAGTTTCCCGACGTTCAGCAATTCTTCAGTTAACGCTGGGGTGAAAGGAGGCCGAGGTGACGGAGGAACTCGACTCGGTCGAACGTCGCGCCTGGAGCGCGGTGGTCACCCTCGCGATGCGAGTGCCGAGCGCACTCGACTCGCGGCTGCAACGCGAGTTCGGTGTGACCCATTTCGAGTACCGGGTGATGGCGCTGTTGCGCGAGGCGCCGGACCATCGGATGCAGCTGAGCCTGCTCGCCGCCAGGGGGCACGGGTCCATCTCCCGGCTGTCCCATGTGGTGTCCAAGCTGGAACGGGTGGGGTGGGCCAAACGCGCGGCGGCGGAATCGGGGCGCGGGGTGGACGCGGTACTCACCGAGAGCGGGCTGGCCAAGGTGGCCGAGGCGACGCCGGAGTACCTGGTCGCGGTGCGCAGGCTGGTGCTCGACGGGCTCGACGACCCGCAGAAGGCCGAGCTGGCCGCGCTGGGGGAACGGCTCTCCGATCATCTGCTCGACACCCTCGGTGATCCCGACGCCGGCGAACCGACACTCGCCTACTGACCTCGTACGACACGACGCCGCCCCGGTCGATGACCGGGGCGGCGTCGTCGGTAGCGGGAATCAGACGTTGTGCGGGCGCCAGGTGGCCACCGCCCAGATCACCACGACATTGATGATGATGATCAGGATCGACCACCACGGGTAGTACGGCAGCCACAGGAAGTTCGCGATGATCGCGAGTGCGGCGATCACCATGGCCATCACCCGGCCCCAGGTCTGACCGGCCAGCAGGCCGATCGCGACGATCACCGCGATCGCGCCGAGGACGATGTGCCACCATCCCCAGGCTGTCAGGTCGAACTGATAGAGGTACTCGGGACCGACGACGATCAGATCGTCGTTGGCGACAGCCGAGATACCTTCCAGGATCTGCAGGACACCGACCACGGCCAGCAGAATGCCTGCGCCGATGGAGGTTCCTGCCGCGATTCCCTCGCGTACCGGGTGCTGATTCTGATCTGTCATCGCTCGGCCTTCCCGTCTGGTCAACGGATGTGCCACCACGGCACACGCCAACGGTAGGAACCAGACGGGGCCGCGCGCCTCACCCGTTGTGGGTGAACTCGCCTACCCGGTGGATCGGGCGCAGCGTCTTGCCGAGGTCGGTGCGCAGCGTGATCAGCGCGTCGAGCAGGTAGTTCTGTCTGACCCGCCATGGGTGGCGGTCGCCCTGCCGGGGGAAGGCGGCGATCGAGCGCAGGACATAGCCGGCGTTGAGGTCCAGCAGCGGGCGCTCGGTGAGCGAGCGCTTCGGCTCCGGGACGACGGCCGGCACGCCGGTCCGGTCCAGGTGGGCCAGGACCTTGCAGACCAGGCGCGAGGTGAGGTCGGCGCGCAGCGTCCACGAGGCATTGGTGTAGCCGACGCAGATAGCGAAGTTGGGCAGGCCGGTCAGCATCGCGCCCTGCCAGACGAATTGCTCCGACAGCGGGACCGGGGTGCCGTCGACCGCGGGCGCGATCCCGCCGAAGGCGAGCAGCCGCAGGCCGGTGGCGGTGACGACGATGTCGGCGGGCAGGACCTCGCCCGACTCGAGCCGGATGCCCTCGGGCACGAACCGGTCGATCCGATCGGTGACGACGGCGGCCTTGCCCTTCTTCATCGCCTTGAAGAAGTCGGCATCGGGGGCGGCGCACAGGCGCTGGTCCCAGGGGTCGTAGTCGGGGGTGAAGTGTTCGGCGACCAGCTTGTCGTCTTTGAGGATGCGGGTGGTGAGGCCGGTGAGCAGCTTGCGCGCGGCGGCGGGGCGACGGCGGCAGTACTGGTAGAAACCGATGTTGAACAGGATGTTCTTGGTCCGGATCAGCCGGTGCGCGAGCCCGGCGGGCAGCAGGTCGCGGATCTTGTCGGCCTGCTTGTCGCGGCCGGGCACGGCGCTGATCCAGGTGGGGGTGCGCTGCAGCATGGTGACATGCTCGGCCTCGTCGGCCAGCGAGGGCACCAGGGTGACGGCGGTCGCGCCGCTGCCGATGATGACGATCCGCTTGTCGCGCACGTCCAGGTCGGTGGGCCAGAACTGCGGGTGCACGATGGTGCCGTCGAAGTCGGCGCGGCCGGCGAACTCCGGGGCGTGCGGCTGCTGGTAGTCGTAGTAGCCGGCGCAGGTGTAGAGGAAACCGCAGGTCAGGGTGCTCAGTTCGGGACCATCGGGGCCTTCGTGGGCGATGGTGAGCCGCCAGCGCGCCTGCGCCGAGGACCAGTCCGCGCCGATCACCCGGGAACCGAAGCGGATGCGGCGGTCGATGCCGTTCTCCCGCGCGGTCTCGCGGATGTAGTCCAGGATCGAGGCGCCGTCGGCGATGGAGCGGGCCGCGCGCCAGGGCTTGAACGGGTAGCCGAGGGTGAACATGTCCGAGTCGGAGCGGACGCCCGGGTACCGGAACAGGTCCCAGGTACCGCCGAGATCGGCGCGGGCTTCGAGAACGGCGTAGCTGCGGTGCGGGTGTTCGGTCTGCAGCCGGTACGCGGCCCCGATGCCGGACAGTCCGGCGCCGACGATGACGACATCGAGGTGTTCGGGGGCAACGGCGGAGTCGGTCATGGGGTCCAGTGTGCACCCTTCGCTATCCTCGGTGCAGTGTCGATCTTTCGGCGTGCGGGATGGTTGCTCGTCGGCGCACTGGTCATCGTGATGGGGGCGACGTTCGCCGGGTGGCCCGTCTTCGTCAACCCGCAACTGGACCCGCTGCGCCGCGCCGATGTGATCGTCGTCCTCGGCGGTACCCCCTACGAGCGCTTCGACCTCGGGATCGAGCTCGCCCAGCGCGGCTACGCGCCCGAGGTGCTGATCTCGCAGTCCACGGGAGCCGACGATCCGACGATGGACAAGTACTGCGGCGGCCGATTCGCCTTCCGGGTCTCGTGTTTCGTGCCGGACCCGTGGACCACCGACGGTGAGGCACGCGAAATCGTCCGGCGGGCAAAGATTTACGGGTGGCACCACATCATCGTGGTGACCTTCACGCCGCATGTCTCCCGCGCCCGCTACATCGTCGGCCGGTGTTTCGACGGCGAGATCACCATGGTCGCCAGTCCCACCGAATCCGGCCTGGAATTCTGGGCATGGATGTATGTGCGCCAATCCGCCGGGTATGTCCGGGCTTTCGTCAACCAGCATTGTGAGACCTCCGGAAATTCCGCGTCCCGGCTTCTAGAGTGACACCGAGCGCGGCCGGGTGCCGGGCCGCGCTGGTAGCACGGGCGAGAGGACCGCCGATGCTTGTCGAGGACCTGCGCACCGTCGGAGACGACGCGCTGCGCACCCAGATCTGCGTCATCGGCTCGGGCCCGGCCGGGCTGACCGTCGCCACCGAATTGGCCGCGGCGGGTCTGCAGGTCCTGGTTCTGGAGAGCGGGGATCACGAAATCGGTCCCACCGAGCCGGAATTCGCCGCCATCGACAGCGTCGGCGCGCCGCGCCTGCCCCGCGACCGCATCGCGGGCTGCCGGGTGCTCGGCGGCAGCTCACACGTCTGGGCAGGCCGCTGCGGATTGCTCGACGATCTCGACTTCGCCACCCGCCCGTGGGTGCGCCGGTCGGGCTGGCCGCTCGAGGCGACCGCCCTGCGCCCCTATGCCGAGCGCGCCGCCGCGCATGCCGGACTCGGGCACGGCACCGGGTTCACCGATGCCGAGTTCTGGCCGCTGGCCGGGCGTCCGGCGCCCACCCCGCTCGACACCGCGTCGCTGCGCCCGTACTTCTGGCAGCTCAGCCGCGATCCGGTGCAGCGCTTCGCCCCGAAGCGCTGGGGTCCCGCCGTCCGCGACATCGTCGCTCCCACCGCCCGGGTGCTGGTGAACGCGACCGTCACCCATCTCGACACCGATGCCACCGGCGCGCACGTGAATTCGGTCGAGGTCACCGGCGCGGGCGGGCGGGTGCGCACCGTCGAGGCGCGGATCTTCGTACTCGCGGCAGGCGGGATCGATACGCCACGACTGCTGCTTGCCTCGCGACGACGGGTCGCGGGCGGCATCGGGAACCGGTACGACCAGGTCGGGCGCTATCTGATCGACCATCGCAGCGGCGTGGTCGCCACTCTGTCCCCCGCGGCCGCCGGCGCGGCGCTGGCCCGATTCGGCAGGTATGTGGTGCGTGGACCGCGGGGCAAACACACCTACCAGCACGGGGTCGCCCTGTCCCCCGAGGTCCAGCGCGGGGAGTCGCTGCTCAACTGCGCGCTGTGGTTGCAGGAGGTCACCGCGCCCGACGACCCGTGGGACGCTGTGCAGCGGGTGCTCAGCGGGAAGGGCCGCCGGCGCGACGGTCGGATCATGCTGTCCGGCACCGGGCTGCTGCTGGCAGGCGCGCGGCGCAGGCTGATCGACGGGGTCGGGCTGCCGCATCGGCTGACCGGCGTCGAGGTGTGGGCGATGGTCGAGCAGGCGCCCGATCCGGACAGCCGGGTGCGGTTGTCCGAGCGCACCGACCCGGTGGGTATGCCGCTGCCCCAGGTGGATTGGCGTATCGACGCGCGTGAGGACGCCACCGTGCGGCGGGCGGCGGCGCTGCTGGTCGCGGAGTTCGCGCGGCTCGGGCTGCCCGCGCCGGAGCTCGTGCCCGCGGCCCGGCCCGGCAGTACCGAGCCGCTGGCGCTGGCCGATCGGGCGCACCCGAGCGGGACCACCAGGATGTCGGCCGATCCCCGGCACGGGGTGGTCGACCGGCAGTGCCGGGTGCACGGAGTGGACAACCTCTACATCGCGGGCAGTTCGGTGTTCCCGACGAACGGGCATGTCAACCCGACGCTGACCGTGCTCGCGCTGGCCGTGCGCCTGGCCGACACCCTGCGCGCCCGCCTCTGATCCGGCCGCGTCACGGACTAGGCTGACCGGGTGCAGGACTCGTCACCGACCTCCCATCCGCACGAACCGCACGCGGAAGGTCTCGCGTCGCGGTTGAACTGGCTGCGCGCCGGCGTGCTCGGCGCGAACGACGGCATCGTCTCCACCGCGGGCCTGGTGGTCGGTGTCGCCGCGACGACCAACAACGCGCACACGATCCTCACCGCGGGCGTGGCGGGTCTGGTCGCGGGCGCGATCTCGATGGCCGCGGGCGAGTACGTGTCGGTCAGCACCCAGCGGGATTCGGAGAAGGCGCTGCTGGCCAAGGAGCGCAGGGAACTGGCCGAGGATCCCGAGGCCGAACTGGCCGAGCTGACCGGCATCTACGAGGCCAAGGGGCTGAGCCCGGCGACCGCGCGCACTGTCGCCGAGGAACTCACCGCCCACGACGCGTTCACCGCGCACGCCGAGGCCGAACTCCGGCTCGACCCCACCGAGCTCACCAATCCGTGGGCCGCGGCGGGCTCCTCGGCGGTCGCGTTCACCTGTGGCGCCCTGTTGCCGCTGCTGGCGATCGTGCTGCCGCCCGCCTCGTGGCGGGTGCCGGTGACCTTCGCCGCGGTGCTCGTCGCGCTGGCCGTCACCGGGTCGGTGAGCGCGCAGCTCGGTGGCAGCCATCGGGGCAGGGCGGTGCTGCGGGTGGTGGTCGGCGGCGCGCTGGCCATGGCTGTCACCTACGCGATCGGGATGCTCACCGACACACTGGGTGGGTGAGACGGCTCAGCGGGTCGGCCCGAGGTCGAGCCTGCGGGTGACACGGTCGACGACGTCGGGCGGCATGCCGGGTTCGCGGCGCGCGGCCTGGGCCTCGCGCCTGCCCGCCTCGATGACGGCCAGGCGGACGGCGCGCATCTGGGAGGCGAGCTTGCGCTCCTTGTCGAGGGTGGCCTTGGCGTCGGCGTCGGCCGCTTCGGGGTCGGCCTTGGCCGAGAGGTGGCGCAGGGTGTCCTTGATGTCCTCGTAGACGTCCTCGGGCAGGTCGTCGCGGGCGGCGATCAACTTGAGCTCGGCGAGTTCGGCCCGCACCACTCTCGTCCACAGCTGCTGCTCGACGGCGCGCTCCTGCCGGGTGTCGGCGTGCACGCCGGTGATCCGGACGATCAGCGGCAGGGTCGGGCCCTGCACGAGCAGGGTGAACAGCACGACGGCGAAGGCGACGAACAGGATCTCCGAGCGGGCGGGGAAATCGGCGCCGGAGTCGACGGTGAACGGCACGGCAAGGGCCAGCGCCACGGTGGCCACCCCGCGCATCCCGGCCCACCAGGTGACGACCACCTCGCGCCAGGTGAACGGCTCGTCGGTGTAGCGCCGCAACCGGGTGCTCACCGCCCAGGTGACCAGCAGCCAGGCCAGCCGCAGCCCGACGACGACCGCGATGACCGCGGCGGTGACCCCGGCCAGCGAAGACCAGTCGTGCCCGGTGGTGTCGATGACCACGCGCAGTTCCAGGCCGATCAACGCGAACGCGAAACCGGTGATCAGCATTTCGGCGATGTCCCAGAACGCGTCGGCGACCAGGCGGTAGTCGCGATCACCGATCTCGGTCACCGCGTCGGTCAGGTACAGCGCGCAGACCAGCACCGCGAGCACGGCCGAGCCCTCCCAGTGCTCGGCGACGCCGTAGGCGACGAACGGCAGCAGCAGGCTCAGCGCCACCTGACCGGTAGCGTTGTCGAGGTACATGGTGAGCTTGCTGCCCACCCAGCCCAGGACCAGGCCGACCACGAGACCGACCACCGCGGCGAGCACGAAGTCGCCGAGCGCGTGCCACGGCGAGAACAGGCCGGTCACCACGGCCTGGATGCCGACGGTGTAGATGACGATCGCGGTGACGTCGTTGAACAGGCCCTCCCCGCCCAGGGTGACGATGAGCCGCCGGGGCAGGCCGAGCCTGCCCGCCATCGAGGTCGCCGCGACCGGGTCGGGCGGGGCGACCAGCGCGCCGAGCACCAGCCCGGCCGCGACGGCCGTCGCCGGATTCCAGGCGTGGAACACCGCGGCCACCGCGACGGCGGTGACGATCACCAGACCGACCGCGCGTAACGCGATGATCTGCCAGTTCTCCGCGAACTGCCGCCAGGAGGTGCGCCGGGCGGCGGCGTAGAGCAGCGGCGGGAGTACCAGCGGCAGGATCAGTTCGGGCGGGATGTTCAGGCTCGGGACGGCGGGGATCAGCGCGAGCAGACAGCCGAACACCGTCATCAGGATGGACGGTGCGATCCCCACCCGGCCGCCGAGCGATTCGGCGAGCACCGTCACGAGCAGGATCACCAGAGTGAGCACCAACTGGTCCATAGCGGATCAGTCTCACCGACGGTGACGACGCGCGGCGGGCGACCCGCCGCCCGTCACGGCAGTACGGCCGCGGCGGGCGGAACGAAGATCGGCGGCAGCGGGAACGGCAACTGGATGACCGGCGGCGGTGGGGGCGGCGGCGGAGGCGCCGGTGCGGGCACCGGAATCGGCTCGGGTTCGGGCGGGGGCGGCGGCTCGTAGACCGGCGGCTCGTAGGCCGGGGGTGGCT
>NZ_JBCGFB010000185.1:0-7637 GCF_038752175.1 Nocardia sp. No.11
AACGTCAAGGGCACCGGCGAGTTCAAGCAGTGGGACGTGCAGGCCATCTACCGCGCCGTGGGGTACCTGTCGCAGAACATCACCCAGCTGCCGTTCGACGACCAGGCGGGCACCGTGCCCAACGAGGCAGGCCGCGTGATCTCCGACGAGACCGCCGAAGGCTCGGCCCGCTTCATGCCCGCCACCTACGTGACCGGCTGGATCAAGCGCGGCCCGGTCGGCCTCATCGGCCACACCAAGGGCGACGCCAACGAGACCATCGCCTGCCTGCTCGACGACGCCAAGGACTTCGCCCCGGCGCCGCAGCCCGAGCTGGACGCGGTCACCACGTTCCTCGAGGGCAAGGGCATCCCGTTCACCACGTGGGCGGGCTGGTACCGCCTCGACGCGCACGAGCGCGCGCTGGGCGAGCCGGAAGGCCGTGAGCGCGTGAAGGTCGTGGAGCGCGAGGACATGCTGCGCGCTTCCGAGCCCAACAAGGTCTAGCCTCGGACGTCGGAGCCGAACTGTTCCATTCCGCCGAACTCGAGGCATTCTGTACAAGTGTTCGATGCCCACGTCCACATCATCGATCCGCGGTTCCCGCTGATCGAGAACGAAGGCTACCTGCCTGACCCCTACACCATCGCGGACTATCGAAAGCGTATGGAGCACTTCCATGTTCGCGGTGGTGCGGTGGTCAGCGCGTCGTTCCAGGGGTCCGACCAGTCGTATCTGAAGGCCGCGCTGGCGGCCCTCGGGGACGGCTGGGTGGGGGTCACCCGACTGGATCTGGATGCCACCGACGACGAGATCATCGAATTGGATCGCGCCGGCGTGCGCGCGCTGCGGTTCAACCTCAAGCGCGCCGCCGCCGACATCACCGAGATGACGTTGCAGGCGCTGCGCGCGCACGAGCTGGCCGGCTGGCACGTGGAGCTCTACATCGACGGCCAGATGCTGGCCTCGCTGCAACCGGTGATCTCCAAGCTGCCCGCGCTCTCGATCGACCACCTCGGCATGTCCGAGGAGGGCCTGCCCTACCTGCTGGACCTGGTCGATCGGGGCGCGAGGGTGAAGGCCACCGGTTTCGGCCGGGTCGACATGGACGTGGCCGAGACGCTGCGCCGGATCCACGCCGTC
This sequence comes from Nocardia sp. No.11, assembly GCF_038752175.1. Lineage (NCBI taxonomy): Bacteria > Bacillati > Actinomycetota > Actinomycetes > Mycobacteriales > Nocardiaceae > Nocardia > Nocardia sp. No.11. The sequence goes on from NZ_JBCGFB010000185.1 coordinate 1,123, forward strand.
AACCCGGGCGCGCTGATGTTCGGCTCCGATCTGCCCGGCACCAGGGCGGGCAGGCCGTTCCGGGACGCCGACGTGGAACTGATCTGGCAGGTGGTCGGCGCCGACCTGCACGCCGTGCTCGAGGACAACGCCAGGGAGTTCTACCGGCTGCCGGTCGCGGACCGGCCCGCGGCCGATCCCCTGCCGACCACGCCGATCCCGCGCACCGACAACCCGACGGTGCCGATCCCCCGCGACGAACTGCCCGGCGCGGGCGAGCACACCCGCCCGCTGCCGGTCATCGAATAGCTCAGGCCAGGATCGCGCCGGTGAACCAGACACCGGCGGCGATCAGCGCGCCGAACAGCTCGACCAGCATCGACAGGCCGACGCCCTTGAGCGCGTGCAGCGTCGCGGGCCAGGCCAGGTCGTTGGTCTTGAGCCGGTACAGCTCGGCCAGGTACACACCGAGCACGAAGCCGATGAACAGGCCGACGATCGGGATGACGAAGAACCCGGCGACGCCGAGGATCGCGCCGCACAGCAGCGCCTTGTTCGACACCCCCGCGTCCCGCATCCGCCTGCCGGGCCAGGTGTACTTCACGACGCCGGAGATGACCAGCGCCACCGTGGCGATCGCGAGCACCGTCCACGCGGCGCTACCGCCGGTCATGAAGGCCCACACCGCGATTGCCGCGAAAATCAGGATGACGCCTGGCAGGATCGGAACGATCACACCGACGAGGCCGACCAGAATGACGAGGCCTACGATGACCTCACCCCACACGCTCACTACCGGGTTCCTCCCATTGTGACGCCGAGTCGCGCCACCCGGAATTCTCGCCCATGCCCTACCCGGCTCGCCATCCCGACGCTATTGTCGGAGTGTCAATACCGTTCGACGATGAACAGAGGTCAGGTGTGAGCGAGCCTTGGCGAGCGAACCAGAAGCACAGCGCGCGATCGCGCACGACGAAGCCGAGCGCCGGCGAGGTGCAGTCGTGAGCGAGTCCACCGCCAAGCAGGGGCCCCTCGCGGGTATCAAGGTCATCGAGCTGGCCGGCATCGGGCCGGGTCCGCATGCCGCGCTACTGCTGGCCGACCTCGGCGCCGACGTGGTCCGCGTGCAGCGTCCCGGCATGATGCCCGGATTCATGGAGCGCCCGCAGTGGCGTGGCCGCACCATCGTCGAGGCGAATCTGAAGGATCCCGCCGACGTCGCCAAGATCCTCGACCTGGTCGAGCGGGCCGATGTGCTGCTGGAAGGCTTCCGCCCCGGCGTCACCGAGCGCATGGGCCTCGGCCCCGACGACGCGCTGGCCCGCAACCCGCGCCTGGTCTACGGCCGGATGACCGGCTGGGGCCAGTACGGTCCGCTCGCCGATCGCGCGGGCCACGACATCAACTACATCTCGCTGACCGGCGTGCTCAACGCCATCGGCCGCAAGGGTGAGCGGCCGGTGCCGCCGCTGAACATGGTCGGCGACTTCGGTGGCGGCTCGATGTTCCTGGTGTTCGGCGTGCTCGCCGCGCTGGTCGAGCGGCAGAGCTCCGGGCAGGGCCAGGTGATCGACGCCGCGATGATCGATGGCGCGCTCGCCCTGTCGCACATGATGTGGGGCATGCGCGGGGTCGGTCTGTGGTCCGACGAGCGCGGCACCAACCTGCTCGACACCGGCATGGCCTTCTACGACACCTACGAGACCTCCGACGGCAAGTACATGGCCGTCGGCGCGATCGAGCCGCAGTTCTACGCCCAGCTGCTGGCCGGGCTGGAGATCGACCCGGAGGGTCTGCCGATGCAGCTCGACCCGAACGGGCAGGACCAGCTGCGCAAGCTGTTCGCGGACAAGTTCAAGACCAAGACCCGCGACGAGTGGGCCGCGATCTTCGACGGTACCGACGCCTGCACCACCCCGGTGCTCACCTTCACCGAGGCTACCGAGAATCCGCACATCGCGGCCCGTACCGGCCTGATCGAGATCGAGGGCGTCGTCCAGCACGCGCCCGCGCCGCGCTTCTCCCGCACCCCCGGTGGCGTGCCGACGCCGCCGCCGTCGGAGACGACACCGATCGAATCGGTCTGGGCTGACTGATTTCCCGGCCTGTCGTCGGTAGTCTCACCGACTATCGACGACAGGCCACGGATCCGAACCGGCCACCGGCCACCGAAGGTGCTCACCGCGTTGATCGCGGTCACCACCTTCGGCGCCGCGCTGCTCGCCTTCGCGGTGGCCGAGGCGCTGCTCGACGATCGCCAGGCGCAGCTCGCCGAATCCCGTTGCCGCAGTGACGCGCCGGTCCCCATCACGGTCAGTCTGCTCAACGGCCTGGCGGCCGGGCTGCTGGCGGCCACCACGATCGCGCTGGTGTGCCTGCTGATGCTGCTGTTCCGCTATCCGTCCCCGCGCGCCGCCGCCGTGCCGCTCACCACCGTCGCGATCGTGATCTCGACGCTGTTCATGCTCGGTGCCGGGTACGAGACGGTGCGTCCGCATCCGGCCACATACCACTCGTGCGGGTTCGGCTGACTCAGTAGCAGGTGAGCGGCTGTAGCGGATCGGCGGCGCGCGGGGTCAGCGCGTCGTAGGCGGCGGCGATCGACTTCACCGCCAGGCGCAGTTCGGCCTCGGGATGGGTGAAGGGCAGGCGCAGGAACCGCTCGAACGCGCCCTGGACGCCGAAACGCGGTCCGGCGGCGAGCAATACACCGTGATTGGGCGCGGTGGCCGCCAGGGCCGTGGAGACCGGGCTCGGCAGCTGCGCCCACACCGACATGCCACCGGCGCCGGGCACGATGTGCCAGCCGGGAAGATCCTCGGCGACCGCGTCCAGCAGGGCGGTGCGCTGGGCGCGCAACTGCTCGCGCCGCCGCTCCAGGATGGGCTCGGCGTGTCCGAGCAGGTGAACGGTGGCCAGCTGGTCCATCACCGGCGTGCCGAGGTCGACGGTGGCGCGGATGCCGAGCAGCTTGGTGATCAGCGCCTGGTTGGTGCGGATCCAGCCGACCCGCAGACCACCCCAGAACGACTTCGACGCCGACCCGATGGTGATGATCTCCGAGCCCTTCGCGAACGCGGCGACCGGCGGCGGCATGGCGTCGTCGGACAGGTTCAGCTCGCTCATCGACTCGTCGACGACGATGGTCATCCTGGTGTCGCGGGCGATGGCGGCCAGTTCGGCGCGGCCGTCGGCGTCGAGCAACAGGCCGGTGGGGTTGTTGAAGTCGGGGACCAGGTAGGCCAGCGTCGCCGCGGTCTGCCGGGCGGTGCTGCGCAGCCCGTCGAGATCCCACCCGGCGTGCGGCAACTCGGGCCGCAGCGGCACCGGGATCGGGCGGGCGCCGACATCGCGGATGGCTTCGATGGCGTTCGGGTAGCTGGGGTGCTCGATCAGCACGCGCGCGGCGGGCGAGGTGAGGACGTTGAGCAGCAGCCGCAGGCCGTGCTGGGCGCCGAGGGTCACCAGGATCTGGTCGGGCTCGGTGGGCAGGCCGCGGGCGGTATAGCGGCGGGCCAGCGCCTCGCGCAGCGCCAGCACGCCGACCGGGTCCATGCCGTGCGTGCCGAGAAAGGCCGGAATGCCTTGCAGCGCGGCCGAATACGCGTCGTGCAGCTCCGGCGGCGCCGACATCGCCGCGTAGGTCATGTCGATGGTCGGCAGTTCGGGCTGCGCCATCAGCGCCATGATGCCCCGGGTCGGCTTGGAGCCGTCGTGCTGGATGGCGGGCGGCAGCGCCACCGTGCTGCGCGAGCCCTGTCGGCTGATCAGGTAACCGTGCTCGCGCAGCAGCGAGTACGTGGAGGTGATGGTGGTGCGGCTGACGCCCAGGGTGGCGGCCAGATCCCGCTCGCTGGGCAGCGCGACGCCGAGCGGGGCGCGGCCGTCGTGGATCAGCAGCCGGATGGCCTCGGCCAGGGCCAGATAGGCGGGCCGGTGCGGACGGCGCTCGGGAGCGTCGCCGTCGGTTTCGGGGTCACGCCACCGCCCGAGGTCGCGGGCCAGGCCGGACGCGCCGATCACTCTTGTCGCCATGAAGTCCAGTATTCCGTAAGTGGATATTTCTCGGCAAGGCCAGTCGGAGGATTCTTACGTCATGACCACTTTCCTCGCCCTCGCCGTCGCCGCCGCCTTCGGGTACGCGGTCTACCACTTCTCCCCGAAACGCGGCGAACTGCCCTTCTGGCCCTTCCAGTACCTGCCGCACGACAGAGCCTTCGGCACCTACGATGAGCAGCGACTTTTCCGCGATCTGGATGCCGCGCGCGTGCACGAGGAGGAGCCGGTCGTCGAGGCGGCCGAGGCCACCGACGCCGATCCAGTCCAGTTACCGAAAACTGGCCTTCTCTCCTCCGGTGAGCGCGGGCCACTCGCCGCGTGACCGGGGGCAGCCCTGAATCTGTCACCGGGTCGGCGCACACTGTGCTCATGAGTTCCGGAACCCGGACCGAACCGGTAGCCGCGGCACTGTTCGACACCGCGATCGGCCTGTGCGCCATCGCCTGGCACGGCGACACCGTCGTAAGGTTCCAGCTGCCCGAGGCGAGCGAGGAGGAGACGCTCGCCCGGATCACCAGACCGCTGGCCGGCGAGCCGGTCGTCGAGGACGAACCGGGACCCGTGATCACCGCGGCGATCACGGGTATCCGCGCGCATCTGGCCGGCACCCTGGACGCGCTGCGCTGGATCGACGTCGACCTCGGCGGAGTCCCCGAGTTCTACCGGGGCGTCTACGCCATCACCCGCGACATCGACCCCGGTCACACCCTCAGCTACGGCGACATCGCCACCCGTCTCGGCGCCCCCGGCTCGGCCCAGGCCGTCGGACAGGCGTTGGGCCGCAATCCCATTCCGCTGATCATCCCCTGCCATCGGGTCCTCGCCGCCGACCACGCGCTGCACGGCTTCTCCGCACCCGGCGGCATCGGCACCAAGGCCCGCCTGCTGGAGATCGAGCGCACGCCCGGCTTCGGCGAGCCGATGCTGTTCTGAACCGATGACTTCCTGAGTCCTGCCCCGTCTGCATGATCGGTGCCGCAACGCTCGGCACCCGGGGAAACCCGTGCCGACCTGCGATGGACCCGATCGCGTACCGTCGAGTCCGGTGGTCACACGGCCCGAATGCGAGAGGAACCACGATGCAGACTGTGACGTCGGCCGACGGCACCACGATTGCCTACGACCGGGTCGGGGACGGCACGGCGGGCACCGTCATCCTGATCGGCGGCGCGTTCAGCTTCCGCGAGTACTCGACGATGGTCGAGCTCGCGCAGACGCTGGCGGCCGACTTCGATCTCACGGTGCTCAACTACGACCGGCGCGGGCGCGGTGACAGCGCCGACTCCCCCGGCGTGTACGACGTGGCCAACGAGATCGCCGACATCGCCGCGCTGGTCGAGGTCGCGGGCGGGAAGGCGGCGCTGTTCGGCTGGTCCTCGGGTGCCGCGCTGGCGCTGCTGGCCGCGCGCGAGGTGCCGGGGGTGACCGAGGTGGTCGCGTTCGAGCCGCCGTTCGTCGTCGATCCGAAAGACCATGTGCCGCCGAAGGATCTGGCGGACAAGCTGCATCCGATGATCGCCGCGGACAAGCGGAACAAGACAGTGCGGTACTACATGACCAAGGCGATGGGCATGCCGTGGCTGATGGTCGGCGCGATGCGGATGACGCCCTTCTGGAAAAACCTTGCCGCGACATCGAACTCGACGGCCCACGACTGGGCGGTGATGCAGCCGTACATGCGCGGCAAGTCGCTCGATCCCGCGGACTGGAGCGACGTGCGGGTCCCGGTCCTCGTCCTGGCCGGCGACCGCACCTCCCCGATGCTCACCCGGGGCGCCAAGGCGGCCGCCGCGGCGCTGCCCTCCGCGACCTTCGCCGAACTGCCCGGCGTGAGCCACAATCCGAAGGTCTCGATCCTCGCCCCGGCCATCGGCGAGTTCCTCACCACCGCCCGCTGAGCGCGATCACGGCTCGATGCGGGTGTCGCGCGAGAGCGCACCCGCACCACCGCGTGGTGATCAGCCGTAGCTGATCACGGTGGCGGCGGGTGGTCGCGGTAGAACTGGCACGGCTCGCCGGTGAGGTAGCCGTCCATACAGGCGAAGTAGGTCTGGACGCAGGCGTTGCTGGTGCAGCCCGCGGTGTACAGCATTCCCCGGATGCGCTCGTTGCGTTGCTGCGAGGGGGCCAGGGTCTGCGCCGGCGGGAGTACCGAACTCACGGGCGCGGGACTGGGTGGCGGGGTGGTTTCGCTCGGCGACGCACAGCCGGACAGCACGGCGATCGTCAGCAGCGCCGACGAGGCCAGACCCGCGCGCACCGTCATCCGTCACCTCCGTCCGAGCCCGCCTCGACCGTACTACCGACGCGTCCGTGCTGCCCAGGCGGCCGCGAGCGGCGGCCCCGTCCCGATGGTCGAGTCCCGATCAGAGCGTGGCGCCGTAGCCGCTGCCGAGCACGCCGCCGACAACGGCGCCGCCGGCCGCGGCCGGAATACCGAGAGCCGCGGCCCCGGCGGCCGCTCCGACACCGGCACC
>NZ_JBCGFB010000186.1:0-7629 GCF_038752175.1 Nocardia sp. No.11
GTCGATGCTGACATCGGCATCGGACTTCATCAATGCGTCGGCGGCATAGATACCGGCCGGTCCCGCCCCGACGATCGCCACGCGCAGGGCGGGATCGGCGGCTGTCATTTCCGGTACTCCGCGACGAAGGGGGTGTCCACGCCGAGATCACCGACCGCGGCGGCACTGCCCGGGGACCCGAGCGCGGCATCGCGGCCGGGCAGCGGCACGTCGAAGAACGCGGCATTGGCCGCGACGAAGTCCTCCTGCCCCGGCGCGATGTCCTCGGCGAGCGAGATCGCCTCGACCGGGCAGACCGGCTCGCACGCACCGCAATCCACGCATTCGGTGGGATGGATGTAGGCCATCCGGTCACCGGTGTAGATGCAGTCGACCGGGCATTCCTCCACGCAGGCGCGGTCCAGCACGTCCACGCAGGCGGCTCCGATGACGAAGGTCATGGCTGTCGTTCCTTCTCGTTCGGCTCGCCGAGCGCGGCGAGGATCTCATAACGCAGACGGGCGAATTCGGGCTCGAAACGGGCGCCCGGCGCACGGGGCGAGTCGATCTCGATCACCCGCTGGATGCGCGCCGGACGCGGGGTGAGCAGCACGATGCGGTCGGCCAGCAGCAGCGCCTCGTCGACGTCGTGGGTGACGAACAGCACCGTGGTCCGGCGCTGCTGCCACACCGAGATGAGCAGGCGCTGCATGTCGGCGCGGGTCTGCGCGTCCAGCGCGCCGAACGGTTCGTCCATCAGCAGCACCCGCGGTCGCGCCGCCAGTGTCCGCGCCAGTTGCACCCGCTGGCGCATCCCGCCCGACAGGGCACCGGGCAGATGATCACCGAAGTCGTTGAGCCCCACCAGGTTCAGCAGGTCCTGCGCCTCGCCCCGGCGGTCCCGGCGGGCCACACCCCGCAACTTCAGCGCGAATTCGATATTGCGGCGGGCGGTGCGCCACGGCAGCAGCGCGTCTTCCTGGAACACCATCGAGCAGTGCTGGGCCGCCGCCGCGCCGTCGACCGAGACCGTGCCGCCGATCGGGGGCAGCAGTCCGGCCATCGCGCGCAGCACCGTGGACTTGCCGCAGCCCGAGGGCCCGAGCAGCACGACGATCTGCCCGGCCGCGATGTCGAGATCCACTTCGGCCGCCAGGCTTTCGCCGTAGGCGATGCGCAGTCCGGCCAGCCGCACCGCGGCGCCGGCGCTCATCGCTGTGCCCTCGGCAGCCACCGGTTCACCCGGCGCCCCGCCAGTTCCACCAGCCAGGCGGTGAACCAGCCGAGCAGCCCGATGGTGAGCATGCCGACGATCACGCCCGGATAGTCCAGCAATCCGTAGGACTGCCAGGTGAAATACCCGATCCCGAACTGGCCGGAGATCATCTCGGCGCTGATCACGCAGATCCAGGCCACCCCCATCGCGACGGACAGGCCGGAGAAGATGCCGGGCAGTGCCCCCGGCAGCGCGATCTGGAACAGGATGTCGCGCCGGCGCGCGCCGAGGGTGTGCGCGGCCTCCTCCCACACGCGGGGCAACGCGTGCATGGCGTGGATGGTGCTCACCGCCACCGGGAAGAACGCGGCGAAGAAGGTGATGAACACGATCCCCTGCTCTCCCGTCGGGAACAGCAGGATCGCCAACGGCACCAGCGCGATCGCGGGGATCGGCCGGAAGACCTCGAGCACCGGCCGCACCAGGGCGCTGACGACGGCCGAGCGGCCGACCGCCATCCCGATCAGGACGCCGGACACCGTCGCCAGGCCGAAGCCGACCAGTATCCGCCGAGTGCTGGAGACGACGTCGCGGTAGTAGCTCGCCGCGCCGAGCTGGGTGCGGAACGCGTCGAAAACCGCGGCGGGCGTAGGAATTTTGTCGAAGCGCAACCACAGCACCACCTGGTACGTGGTGAGCAGATGCCAGGCCAGCAGCAGCGCCAGCAACGGAACGGCGGTCAGCGCCGTCCTGCGCGCTCTGCGGGGAATCGTGAAGCGGGTGGGTGACTGCGCGCGGGGCGCGGTGGTCTCGGGTGCCGCGACCGGGGCGGCGAGGGGTTGGGCGGAAACGGTCATGGTGAGCCTCCTGGTCTCACGTGACGGATCTAGCGGGCTGTCAGCGCTGCCTGGTAGTCGATGACCGCGGCGCCCGGATGAGCGGCGGCGTAGCGCTGCGCGTCGGCGCGGATCGCGAACGGCAGCAGGCGATCGTCGGGGCCCGCGCCGGGATCGCTGACCCAGGTCGCGGTCGCGGCGAACAGCCGGGTTCCGGTGCCGTGGTCGGGGACGTAGGCGGCGCGCACGGTGCCGCCCGCGGCCGCGATTCGGCGCAACAGGCAGGCAGGGGTCCTGGCGACCGCGGTCGTGGCGGTGTCGGCGAACCAGGCTTCCGAGGCGGTCGCGAGCCCGTCGACCGCTCCCCCGCACACGCTGTCGGTGCCGGTGAGCGTCGACGGCGGGGCCACCGAGGCTCGGGCGGTCTCGTAGTCGGCGCCGTAGACGGCCCGCACGTACCGATCGTCGACGAATTCATCGAGGTTCAGGTCGGAGAGCGCGCCCAGGCTCTTCAGGAACGGCAGCAGGGTGCCCAGCGCGTCGACCTGCTGTGGCTTGATCGTCGGATCGAACCCGACCAGGCCGTTCGGGCCGTTGTAGAGGTAGACGACTTCCGCGGGCAGACCCGTGACCTCGGCGACCCGTTGCGCGGCCTCGAGCGGATGCTGGTTGAGATAGTCGGTGACCTTGCGCTGGGCGGTGAGGAACGCCGTGACGATCTCGGGGTGCCGCGTCCCGAACCGTTCGTTGGCGACGACGGCATGGAAGGTCGGGATGCCCGCGCTGCCACCGTCGTAGAGCAGTCGGGCCTTGCCGTCGTAGACGAGTTTCTGTGGCCACGGCACGAATTGGGCCAGCGCGGCCACCTGGTCACCCTGCAGCGCCGAGGCGCCGACGGCGGGGTCCTGGCCGAGCAGTTTCACGTCGTCGAGGGTCATCCCCGCCGCCGACAATCCGGTGGCCAGCATGCCGTGGGCGGCCGAGCCGACACTGGTCGACACGATCTGCCCGCGCAGATCGGCCAGGGTCGCCGCGGGCGCGTCGAGCGGGACGACGATCTGGTTGAGCGAGCCGCGCAGGTTGTAGCCGGTGACCGCGATCAGCTCGGACTTCACATCGGCGTGATCGCGTGTCTTGGAGCCGTTCACCAGGATCGGGGCGTCGCCCATCGAACCGATGTCGACCTGGCCCGCCAGCATCTGGGCGGTCAGCGGTGGGCCCGCGGCGAAATCCTTCCACTCCACCCGGTAGGTCAGGCCGTTGGTCTTGCCCAATGCGGCGAGTTCGGCTTCGAAGGTGCCGCGGTCGCGCAGCAGGGTACCGGCGGTAACGGTGTTGATGGTCTTGGACTGGTAGCCGATGTTCACCGTGACGGTCTTGCCGTCGTCGCCGGCGCCGCAGCCGGTGGCCAGGGTGGCGACCGCGGCGGCGCCGAGCAGCAGCGCGGTCAGGCGTAAGCAGGTCGAGCTCATGGTCGGTCCGTTCTTCTCAACGCAACAGGAACGGGATGTTGACGGTGACGGCGCCGACCGGGCATCGCGCGGCACAGGGCCCGCAGTACCAGCATTCGTCGACGTGCATGTAGGCCTTGCCCGAATCCGGATGGATGGCAAGGGAATCGAGCGGACACATGTCGACGCACAGCGTGCAGCCCTCGATACAGGTGGCCTCGTCGACCGAGNGGATGGATGGCAAGGGAATCGAGCGGACACATGTCGACGCACAGCGTGCAGCCCTCGATACAGGTGGCCTCGTCGACCGAGACGGGGACATCGAGACGGGCATTGACCTGGGCCATCAGAGTTCCTTTCCAGAGTTGGCGATGCCGATGCGGGCGAAGGCGCGGACGTCGGCGTCCGGGTCGTCGAGTGCCCGTTGCAGCGCCGTGGTGATGTCGCGGCGCTCGGCGATCCGTTCGGCCAGTGCGCGCACCGCCGCCTTACGGACGTCGAGGTTGGGATCGGACACGGCCGCGAGCAGGGGCGCGGCCGCGAGTTCGGGGTCGGCCGCGCCGAGCGCGACCGCTGCCGCCTGCCGTACCTGCCAGGCCGGATCGGTCATCGCCGCGGTGGCGACGGCGGCGGCCTGGTCGTCGCAGCCGGTGCCGGCCAGGCTCGCCAGCGCGGCGGCGCGCACCAGCGGTTCCGGATCGTGCGCCAGGGTCAGCAGGGTGACCGCCCCGCGCGGGTCACCGACGGCGGCAAGCCCTTTCGCGACGCCGATCCGGACGTTCTGGTCCTCGTCGGCGGCCGCGGTGGCGAGTTCGTCGATGGCGTCGACCGAGGTCAGACCGCCCACGACGGTGCGCCGGACGGCCGCGTTCGGGTCGGCCAGCCGGGCGAGCAGTTCCCCGGCGCTCACTCTGCGGTGCCGCCACAGTGCCTCGATCGCGGCCGAGCGCACGGCCGGTTCGGGCGCGGTGAGGCACTCTCGCAGCGCCGCGTCGAACTCCGGCCCGGGTATCAGCACTTCGAGCAGTTCGGTGAGCAGCCCGATCGCGGTGTGGCGTACGTCGACATCGGCATCGGCCAGAGCGCCCGCAATGATCGGCGCCGCCGCGGCCCAGTCCTCGGTGGTCTCGCTCAGCACCGACAGGGCCGTCCGCCGGACCTCGGGATCGACGTCGCGGAGATACGGGGTGAGCTCGTCGAGTTCCGGGCACTCCTCGGCCAGGTCGAGCAGGGTCAGCAGGCGCGCGCTCATCGGGCACCCCACGCGCCGACGAGTTCGGGGGCCGCGACATCGGCGACGCCGTCGGGCCGCACGAATCCGGGGACCGGCACGATGTACGGCGCGACCGGGCGGGTGCGGAACTCCATCGACCCGGTCGCGCCGCGAAAGAGGTTGAGGTGGCAGAACCATTCCGCGTCGTCGCGCGCGGGCCAGTCGGCGCGCTGATGGTAGAGCCCCCAGCGGCTTTCGGTCCGGCGCAGGGAGGCCCGCGCCGCCATCTCGGCACAGTCGCGGATGAAGCTCACTTCGGCGCAACGCATCAGTTCGTGGGGTGTCTGCCCGCCCATGGCGGCGATCTCGTCCCGCATCCGCTCGAAGGCGGCCACCCCCAGCGCCAGGTAGGACTGCGCTTTCGGCGGTTGCAGGTAGTCGTTGACGAAACGGCGCAGCTTGTATTCCACCTGCGGCTGCGGCGGACCGTCGGGATTGCGCAGCGGACGATAGATCAGCTCGTGGGCGGCCTCGACCTGGTCGGCGGGCAGCTCGGGATGGGTCGCGCCGCGGGCGAAGGCGCTGGCGTGCTCGCCGGCGATGTCGCCGTAGACGAAGGCGCCGATCATGTAGTTGTGCGGCACCAGCGCCATGTCACCGGCCGCGTACAGGCCGGGGACGGTGGTCGCGGCGTGTTCGTCGACCCACACGCCCGAGGCCGAATGTCCACTGCACAAGCCGATCTCGGAGATGTGCATCTCGATGTCGCCGGTGCGGTAGTCGGTGCCGCGGCCCGCGTGGAAGGTGCCGCGAGTAGGTCGTTCGGTGGTGTGCAGGATGCCTTCGATCTCGCGGATCGTGGCGTCGGGCAGGTGGCTCAGTTTCAGGTAGATCGGCCCGCGGGCGCTGTCGAGTTCCCGTTTGACCTCGGCCATCATCTGCCCCGACCAGTAGTCGCAGTCGACGAAGCGGTTGCCCTCGGAGTTGACCTGGTAGCCGCCGAACGGATTCGCGACATAGGCGCAGGCGGGACCGTTGTAGTCCTTGATCAGCGGGTTGATCTGGAAGCATTCGATGCCCGACAGCTCGGCGCCGGCGTGATAGGCCATCGCGTAGCCGTCCCCGGCGTTGGTGGGGTTCTCGTAGGTGCCGTACAGATAGCCCGAGGCGGGCAGGCCGAGCCGGCCGCACGCACCCGCGGCCAGAATCACCGCGCCCGCCGAGATGGTGACGAATTCGCCGGTGCGCGTATCGAAGCCGACGGCGCCGACCGCGCGCCCGTCCACGGTGAGCACCCGCACCGGCATCACCCGGTTGGAAATCGTCACCTTGGCGCGCACGTCGCGGGCCCGCAGGGTGCGGTAGAGCACCTTCTTCACGTCGCGGCCCTCGGGCATCGGCAGCACGTAGGAGCCCGAGCGGTGCACCTTGCGCACCGCGTACTCGCCGTGCTCGTCCTTCTCGAACTTGACGCCGTACCCCTCGAGGCGCTGCACCATCTCGAAGCCACGGGTGGCCGTCTCGTAGACGGTGCGCTGGTTGACGATGCCGTCGTTGGCGACGGTGATGTCGGCGACGTAGTCCTCCGGGCTGGCCTTGCCGGGCACCACGGCGTTGTTGACGCCGTCCATGCCCATCGCGAGCGCGCCGGAGTGCCGCACGTGCGCCTTCTCCAGCAGCAGCACGTTCGCGCCGTGGCGGGCCGCGGTGAGCGCGGCCATCGTGCCCGCCGTGCCGCCGCCGACGATCAGGACGTCGCAGACGAGCTCGCGCCGTTCGGTGAGCGGTGGGATCTGCATGGGGATCAACCCCTTTCGTTGGAGTCGCGGGCGACGGTGCGCCGCGGGGTCACCGGGACGCGGTCCAACCGCCCGGACAGCGAGAACCGGTCACCGCGATAGCGGATGTATTCGAGATCGACGGGCCGGCCGGAATCGGTGTAGGTGAGCCGTTCCAGGAACAGCAGCGGCGAACCGGCGCGGACTTCCAGCAGGCCGGCGACCGTGGGGTCGGCGGCGACCGCCTCGATCGCGACCGCGGCCGAGCCCAACGGCAGTCCGAGTTCGGCTTCGAGCAGGCCGAAGACGTCGCAGCCGGTGAGGTCCTGGTCGAGCAGGGGGATGCCGACGTCGGCCGTCAGGTAGCTGGCGTCCAGCGACAGCGGGGCGCCGTCGAGATAGCGCACCCGCTCCAGCGCGACGACCGGATCGCCCGGCTCCAGCTCGAGCCGTTCGGCGACCAGCGGCGTGGCGGGCACGACCTCGGCGAGCAGGACCCGGTTCACCACCCGGTCGCTGTGGGTCTGGAAGGTCTCGGCGAGCCCGCGCAGTCGGTCCAGACCCTGCACGGCCTTCTCGGCGACGACGAAGGTGCCCGCGCCCGGCACCCGATCGATCAGCCCTTCGTCGCGCAGCAGGGTGAGGGCGTCGCGGACGATATTGCGGCTGGTGGCGAAGTCGGCCGCGAGCTGGGCCTCGGCAGGCAGCGGCCGGGTGCCGTAGACGCCGCTGCGGATACGGGCGCGCAGGACGTCGCGGATGCGGCGGGCCGGTGCGCTGCGTCGGCCCGTGCCCGGATCGGGGGGCTGGGGCCGGGGCCGCGCCGAGGAAAAGGGAGTGGCTGTCATGCGGCACATGCTCCGAAGGCCGCGTTACGGCGGACGTTTCGGGCAATTACCGGGCCGTTACGCCAGTTACCGCTGCGACTCCGAGCCCTCTACCTGCGACGATGTCCCCGTGTCCGGTAGTCCCACCACCGGCGAGCGGGCGATCTCGAGTTGCGCGGCCCGATCGACGAGCAGTTCGCCCGGGCCCGAGGGTGGGGTGGTGCGGCGCCAGATCGCCCGGAACTTGCGGGTCAGCCGCGCGGCGTCGGCCGACGGCACCGCCACCAGCGCGCCGGTCGCCAGATCCGGCGCGGCGATCAGCCGGCTCA
>NZ_JBCGFB010000187.1:0-7581 GCF_038752175.1 Nocardia sp. No.11
GTCGCGTGCGTCCACCGGTCGCCGACCTCGGTGCGGTGGCCTGCGCCGGCGCGGCCGGGGCGGCCAGCGCGATGCCGCTGGGCTTGCGCGCGCCGGTGATCTCCACCAGCTTGCGGTCGCCGGGGCGGACGTCGACGCCGTCGGTCTGCACGCCTGCCTTGCGGGTCATCGCGGCGACGTCCTTGCGCTCCTCGTCGGTGACGAGGGTGACCACGACACCGTCCTCACCGGCGCGCGCGGTGCGCCCGGCGCGGTGCAGGTAGGCCTTGTGCTCGGCGGGCGGGTCGAAGTGCACGACCAGCGAGACGCCGTCGATGTGGATGCCGCGCGCGGCGACATCGGTGGTCACCAGCACCGGCACCGAGCCGTCGGCGAAGGCCGCCAGCGTACGGGTGCGGTTGTTCTGCGCCTTGCCGCCGTGCAGCGAGCCCGCCGCGACACCGGCGCCGCGCAGCTGCTTGGCCAGCCGGTCGGCGCCGTGCTTGGTGCGCACGAACATGATGGTCAAGCCCTCGCGGGCGGCGATCTCGGTGGCGACCGAACGCTTGACGTTCTTGTCGCGTACGTAGAGCAGGTGGTGCGACATGGTGGTCACCGACGCCTCCGGCGGCGCGGTGGAGTGGGTGACCGGCTGGTGCATGTAGCGCTTGACCAGCTTGTCGACGTCACCGTCGAGGGTGGCCGAGAACAGCAGGCGCTGACCGTCTTTCGGCGTGCGGTCGAGCAAGCGGGTCACCTGGGGCAGGAAGCCCATGTCGGCCATGTGGTCGGCCTCGTCGAGCGCGGTGATCATCACGTCGGACAGATCGGCGGCGCGCTGCTTGATCAGGTCGTCGAGCCGTCCGGGGGTGGCGATGAGCAGGTCGACGCCGCGCGCGAGCCGGTCGGCCTGGCGCTTGATCGGCGCACCGCCGACGACGGAGGCCACGCGCAGGCCGAGCGAGAGCGCGGCCTCGTCGAGCGCGCGTTCGATCTGGGTCGCGAGTTCTCGGGTGGGCACCAGGACCAGGCCGCGCGGGCGGCCCGGCTTGGCGGACGCGCCGGTGAGCCGGGTCAGCATCGGCAGGCCGAAGGCGAGGGTCTTGCCCGAGCCGGTCGGGCCGCGGCCGAGCACGTCACGCCCGGCGAGCGCGTCGCCGATGGTGGCGGCCTGGATGGGGAAGGGCTTCTCGATGCCCGCGTTGCGCAGGGTCTGCACCAGTGCGACGGGCAGACCGAGGTCGGCGAAGGAGGCGTCGGGACGCGGAGAGGAAGACAAAATGGCCTTTCGTTGGGCTGCGCATCGCGCTGGAAGATGACCGGCGCCGATGACCCGGATACGCCGACGGCATGCACGGGGTGCGGCCCAGCAGGAAGGACCGATCTCCCAGGATAGGCGGGATCGGCGGCGCGTGGGTAAACACGCTGGTCAGGTGACTGTTTGTAGCGAGGATTGTGCGGGTTGGTCCGGCGGCGGCGCGACGCGTCGATCGGGTCCTCGTCAGGCCGGACGCGCGGCGACGAATCGCCAGGTCAGCCCCGGAAGAGGCGGTTGAGCTCCTGTAGCCACGGCACCGCGACCGCGAGGGTCGGCACGACCAGGATGGCCGCCGAACCGAGGTAGGCGACGGTGGCGACTCTCACGTCGCCGGTGCGGCCGGCGAGCCGCTGGATGCGGATCAGCGTGCTCGGTCCGCCCGCGGCGAGCGCGCCCTGCGGTGCGGTCGACTTCGCGCAGGCGACCAGCGCGCGGGCCAGCGGCTTGGGGCCGGTCACCTTGACGGCGGAGTCGTCGGCGAGCAGTTCGATCAGCAGTTTCACCGAGCCGAGCGCGGCCTTGCTGCGGACCACCCGGGGGAACGCCTCGTGCACGGCGGTGAACGCCTCGAGCACGAGGTCGTGACGGGCCCGCAGATGGGAGCGCTCGTGGCTGACGATCGCGGTGACCTCGGCATCGTCGAGGCTGGTCAGCGTGCCTTCGCTGAGCACCACCCGCTGCCGCAGCCCGGGCAGGCAGTAGGCGATGGGTTCGGTCGCGGCGAGCACGCGGATATCGGCGGCGCGGCGGACCGGCCCGCTCTGATCCAGCAGATCGACCAGCATGCGATGCCGGGACCTGCGGCGACGGGTGTGCACGCCGACGCGCACGATGGAGAAGATGAGCCGGGCGCCGATCATCAGGGTCAGCGCGAAGACCAGCACGTAGATCGTCCACAGCGGCAGACCGAGGGCGTCGATCTCCTGGGTGGGGGAGGTGGTCGGCCTACCGTCGGGGCCGGGCACGAGCAGCAGGCTGGCGATGGCCAGCCCGGAGCCGAAGGCGCTGAGCACGGCGGCCAGCGCGATGGCCTGCCACAACACCAGGGCCGCGCGCGGGGACCGATGCACCCAGGTCGCGCGGCTGAGCAGCGCTGGTACCGGCCCTGCGAGAAGCAAGGCGAGACCGGCGAAGACTGCCGCGGTTGCGTTCATCGACTCTGCTCACTGCGTTGTGGGACCAGGGGCGCTCACGTCGTTGTGAGAGCCGCCAGGGAGTCTAGCTGCTCTTCTCGTCGGATTCGAGCTTGGCGAGTGCCTCCCGGAGGGCATCGGCCTCGTCCTTGCCCACCTGTTCCACGAAGTGCACCAGTGCCGCGGCACGGCTGCCCGCCGCGTCGGCCTGCTGCAATGCGTCGACCATCAGGCTCGCGACGAGTTCGTCGCGGCTGTGTACCGGTGCGTATCGGTGGGCACGATCATCGCGCCGCTGCACCACCAGATCCTTCTTCGCCAGCCGCTGCAGCACGGTCATCACTGTCGTGTACGCGAGCTCGCGCCGTGCGGCCAGTGCTTCGTGGACCTGCCGCACCGTCTGCGGTTCGTCGGCCGACCACAACTGGTCCATGACCGCTTTTTCGAGTTCGCCGAGTCCTGCCATCCCACAATTTTACGGACTCAACGACAAAGATGCGTACTACAGATTGTCGTAACGGGGGGTTTGCTGGTGTGTCATTCGTCATACCCGTCCGCGCCGTGCACGTGCCGGGTGCCGATCGGGACGATCATCGGCCGCCCCGAGACCGGATCGGTGAGCACGGTCGCGTCGAGTCCGAACACCTCGGCCAGCAGCTCGGCGGTGACGACGTCGGCGGGCTTCCCCCGCGCCACGATGCGCCCGGCCGACATCACCACGAGCTCGTCGCTGTAGCGGATGGCGAGGTTGAGATCGTGCAGCACCATCACCACGGTGCGCCCGAACTCGGCGTGCAGCCGGTCGACGAGGTCGAGCACCTCGAGCGAGTGCGCGAGGTCGAGGTAGGTGGTCGGCTCGTCGAGCAGCAGGATGTCGGTGCCCTGGGCCAGGGCCATCGAGATCCAGGCGCGCTGGCGCTGGCCGCCGGAGAGCTCGTCGAGGGTGCGCTCGGCGAGGTCGGCGATGCCGGTCTGGGCCAGCGCGGCGGCGACCTCGGTCTCGTCGTCGGCCGACCACTGCCGCAGCCAGGACTGGTGCGGGTGCCTGCCACGGGCGACCAGATCCGCGACCGTGAGTCCCTCCGGGGCCACCGGGGTCTGCGGCAGCATGCCGATCACCCGGGCGACGTCCTTGGTCTTCATCGACGAGATGGCCTTGCCGTCGAGCACCACCTGTCCCTCGCGCGGGCGCAGCAGCCTGCCCAGCGACTTGAGCAGCGTCGACTTGCCGCAGCCGTTGGGGCCGATGACGGTGGTGACCACGCCGGGGGCGATGTCGAGGCTGAGCTCGTCGACGATCACCCGCTCGCCGTAGCCGAGGGAGACGCTGTCGGCGGCGAGGCGATGGGCGGGGCTGGTCATGAGAGCGTGGCCTTCCGATTCATGCGGACGAGCAGGTAGAGCAGGAACGGCCCGCCGAGCGCGGCGGTCACGATGCCGACGGGCAGCTCGACGGGAAGCAGTGTGCGCGAGATGATATCGGCCGCCGCGACCAGCCCGGCGCCGGTCAGCGCGGAGGCCAGCAGTGGTTCTCCCGGCGTGCGCAGCGCCATCCTGGCGATCTGCGGCGCCGCGAGCGCCACGAAACCGACCGGCCCGACGGCCGCCGTGGCCACCGACGCCGCCACCACCGCGGCGCCGATGAGCAGCGCCTGCTGGGCCTGGATGCGCACGCCGAGCACCCGGGTCGACTCCTCGCCGAGGCGCAGCGCGGCCAGCGTGCGCGCCGAGACCAGCGCGACGACGGTCACCAGCGCCAACGCGACCACGGCGGGCGCGACCCTGGCCATGTCCGCGGCGTTGAGCGACCCGGTGAGCCAGAGCTGGGCCCTGGCGGCATCGGTGAGGCTGGCCCGGGTGAGCAGCCAGCTGATCACCGACAGGAGTACCGCGTTGACGCCGATGCCGATGAGGACCAGGCGGAATCCCGTGACCCCGCGTTCCCCGGCCCGGCCGCGGCCCCAGGCGAGCAGATAGATCACGACCGCCGTCAGCAGCCCGCCGGTGAGCGCGGCCAGCGGCGCGCCGAGGGCGGCGATCAGCCCCGTGGTCGCGCCGCCGCTGCCGACCAGCACCGCGACGGCGCCGACACTGGCGCCGGTGGTGATCCCGAGGACATCGGGTCCGGCCAGGGGGTTGTGCAGGATCGACTGCATCAGCGCGCCGGACAGGCCGAGCGCCGCGCCGACCACCACGGCCGTCAGCGCCCGCGGCAGCCGCGACTCGATGATGATGAACCGCTGCGACCGGGTGCCACCGCCGCCGAGCACATCGAAGACCCGGCGCAGGGGGATGTGGGTCTCGCCGACGGCGATGTCCAGGCAGAACAGCGCGAAGACCAGCGCCGCGAGCGCCAGCACGGCCCCGAACAGCACCGGTCGCCACACCAGCGACACCGGCCCGATCCGCAGCGCGGGGCGCACCTTGCGCAGGGCGGCGCCCGCGTCGGTGGGCTTGTCCGTCTCGAGTGTGCTCACAGCGTCACCAACTTCTTGCGGCGCACCAGCGCGATGAAGAACGGCGCGCCGATCGCCGCCAGCATCACGCCGACCTGGAGTTCGCCCGGCCGGGCGACCACCCGGCCCGCGATGTCGGCGACCAGCAGCAACAGTCCACCGATGAGTCCCGAGTAGGGGATCAGCCAGCGATTGTCGGGGCCGGTGATCGTGCGCGCGATATGCGGCACCACCAGGCCGAGGAAGGCGATCGGCCCGATGGCCGCGGTGGCCGCGCCGCTGAGCAGCACCACCGCGAACAGCCCGAACGCGCGCGCCCGGCCGACATCGACGCCGAGCCCGCGGGCGACGTCGTCGCCGAGGCTGAGCAGGTTCAGGCTGGGCGCCGCGGCGACCGCCATCGCCATGCCGACCACGAGGAACGGCAGCACCTGCCAGAACACCCCGCCCTCGCGTCCGTTCACCGTGCCGACGACCCAGAACCGGTAGGTGTCGAGCGCGGCGTTGTCGAGCACGACCACGGCGTTGGTCATCGCCTGGAGGAACGCGGTGACCGCCGCGCCGGCGAGCACCAGGCTCAGCGGACTCGCCTTGCCGCCGCCGATCGAGGACACCCCGAACACGACCACCCCCGCGATCGCCGACCCGGCGAAGGCGAACCAGATGTACTGGCTCGGCGCGGTGAAGCCGAACAGGTAGATGCTGAGCGCGGCCAGGAAGCCCGCGCCCGCATTCAGTCCCAACAAACCGGCATCAGCGAGCGGATTGCGGGTATACCCCTGGATGAGCGCGCCCGCGATGCCCAGTGCCATCCCGGCGACCAGGGCCAACGCGGTGCGCGGCAGACGCAGCTCACGCACGATTTCCTCGGCGGTGGAGCGGGCCGGGCATCGGAACGGGCCGCCGTCGCAGCCGAGAGCGTGTGTGACGGCGTCGAACACCGTGGCCGGTGCGAGCGAGCGGGTACCGATGGCGATGCTCGCCACCACCGCGACGGTGAGCAGGACAACGAGCAGAAGAAGGCCGGTCAGACGACGACGTCTGACGGTGCCAGGGTGGATCACGGCGACGTACTTCTCCTGACTCGAATCCGGACACGACTTGTGAAGTCTGGTAAGCCTAACCTATGTTCCGAGACATCATCGTCACGGGAACCCATTGTTCGAGGAGGTTCGATGCCCGAGCCCGTCACCACCGTCACGTCCCGCAGCACCGCCGCGTTCGATCGCGCGTGCGCCCGGTTGCAATCGCTGCAACCCGAACATCCGCGGGTCTATGCCGTGGCGGCGATGGCCGGTCAGGGTAAACGCCGCTGGTGGCACGTGCCGAACGGCCTGTCCGAGGGCCGCGTCGAACTCATGTACCGCAGGCACGCCGCCGAGATGATCAACGACGACATCGCCGCCGAGGTGGTGGCGACCGCCCTCATCCACGCCGTCGCGGGCCGGGTGACGGCCCTGTTCGTGATGGCCGGCCGCGCCTGGGACCCCGGCCGCGACAACCTCTGGATCCACCACGACAACGACGGCGGCATCGACTGGGCGGGTTTGTCCGACACCACGATTCGCGTCGTCGACGGTGACCCCGAGGTCGACGAGCGCGACACCGTCGCCCTGCCCTGCGAGGCGGCGATGGCGGTCTGGCTGGCCCAGCGGTGCGCGTCCTCGCTGATCCCGCTGCAATCGGTGCTCACCCGCTGCTCGGGCCTGCCCGCGCGCCGGTTCTGGTCGCTGGTCGGCGAATCCGTCATCGGCGCGGCGACCTACGTGCCCGACCTGGCTCGCACCGACGCCACCGCGGGTGCCCGGCGCGGCCAGCTGCTGCTCGGCGCGCTCGAGGATCGGGGCCTGCCGGTGCGCCGGACCAGCTGCCTGCAACGCTAGGGATCGGTCGACGCGCGCAGCGCGGCGGCGAGTTCTCGGAAGGACCGCAGCAGCAGCTCGCCGTAGTGCTCCGGGTCCGGCATCATCGCGGGATTCGTGGTCACCGCGATGACGATCTCGTCACCCTGCGAGGTGATCAGGTGCCGCAGGCCATCACCGTCGAGGATCGGCAGCGCGCCGACGACCCGGCGGATCGGGCGGTCGCAGAAGACCAGGGTGTCGGTCACCGGCGGCACGTTGCTGATGGTGGTGTTGCACAGCGGTACCGTCGCCGCGTCGTCGAAACGTCGTTGCGCCCTGGCCCATCCGGCGGCGCGCAGCAGCAGGGCGGGCGCGGTCTCCACCCGGCGGTCCCCACGCCGCACCACCGGATCGGCGGTGCGCTGTTTGGCCAGGTCCGCCGATCGCTTGAGCGCGGTCAGCCGGGCGAGGGGGTCGGTGCGGTCGGTGTGCAGGTCAACGATCATCTGACTGAGCTGATTCGCCGAATCCCAGTCGGCGACACCGCGCATCGACATCGGCACCATCGCGGCGAGCGAGCCCTCGGGCGTCTCGTCGTGCTCGGCCAGATAGGCGGCCAGCGCGCCGGCGATCGTCGTCAGCATCAGGTCGTTGATCGTCACCCGCTGCGGCGCGGCGGTCTTCGCGGCAAGCACCTCCGGCAGCGGAATCGGGAACAGGTGAAAGGTGAGCTCCGCGTGGATGTCCCGGTTGAACCGGGTCGCCGGACGCTCGGCCACCGGCTCGTGCACGGCGCCCGCCTCGACCAGCGCGCGCAGTTCGTCCCGCGCCGCGCGGGCCCGCCGCAGTCC
>NZ_JBCGFB010000188.1:0-7564 GCF_038752175.1 Nocardia sp. No.11
CCCGAGCCGGTGCCCAGGCCGAGCTCGGTCCCGGCGCCGCTGCCCGTGTCGAGCACTCCCGCACCGGAGCCGTCGGCCCCCAGCCCGAGCGCCGGGCCCGCCGCGCCGGAACCGGTAGCGCCGAGATCCAGGCCCGCGGAACCGGTGTCGATGCCGAGCACGCCGATGCCGGGTGGGGTGAGGGGGTTCGCTACGGCCGCGGGCGCGGCGGCGAGGCCGATCACCGCCACGGTGGCGACGGCGGCCGACGGCAGCAAATGGCGAGAGAATCGCGAGAGGGGTGGAAACCGCATGAACATCACCTTCTAAGGATCGAAACAATCCGACAGGCCGGTATGGATGCGAAAAGTTGATCGGCTTGCGGAGGTAGTCCATGGAACCGCAACGAGGTCAGTCAAAATGCCGCTGATCTGTGTGTTCAACACCACGCGCGGGCGGATGGCCGCGCCGACCTGGGCGAGTGACCATCGCCGATTCCGGATCGTTACCGGTGGGGTCTCCTGCGAGCGAGATCATGTTGCTGATGATTAGCCACTGTGCTCCGCCGGAATCGGCGCTGCGGCCGGGTGTCCGCGTCGCGCGGGCGACCGGCACGCGACATGCGTAGGGTGACGGGCGTACCGAGCTGGGCTGGGTAATACGACGAATCCGCGTCCGCTCCCGGCCGGTTGCGGCGCGCCGGGCGATTACCTGGAATAGTTGGGGCGGCACGCACAGGACCAAAGCGAAAGCGGGGATGTTGGTGACTTCGACGGAAGGTGTGAGCGGGCCGAAGCTGGCGAAGGACGCCGGTACGGCAACGCCGAGCACCCTGGAGCGTGACGTCCAGACTCTCGAGAAGGCGATCTACGAGGTCAAGCGAGTCATCGTCGGCCAGGATCGTCTCGTCGAGCGGCTGCTCGTCGGTGTGCTGTCGCGCGGCCACGTGCTGCTCGAAGGTGTGCCCGGCGTCGCGAAGACCCTCGCCGTGGAAACCTTCGCCAAGGTCGTCGGCGGGTCGTTCTCGCGTGTGCAGTTCACGCCCGACCTGGTGCCCACCGACCTCATCGGTACCCGCATCTACCGGCAGGGCCGCGAGGAGTTCGACACCGAACTCGGCCCGGTCGTCGCGAACTTCGTTCTCGCCGACGAGATCAACCGCGCGCCCGCCAAGGTGCAGTCGGCACTGCTCGAGGTGATGGCCGAGCGCAAGCTGTCGATCGGCGGCAAGACCTACCCGATGCCCGATCCGTTCCTGGTCATGGCGACCCAGAACCCGATCGAGAGCGAGGGCGTGTACCCGCTGCCCGAGGCCCAGCGTGACCGCTTCCTGTTCAAGGTCGTCGTCGACTACCCCTCGGTCGAGGAGGAGCGCGAGATCATCTACCGGATGGGCGTGACCCCGCCGGAGCCCAAGCAGATCCTCGCGCCCGAGGACATCATCCGGCTGCAGAAGCTGGCGGCCAACGTCTTCGTGCACCACGCGCTGGTCGACTACGTCGTCCGCGTCATCACCGCGACCCGCACCCCCGCCGAGTTCGGCATGCCCGATGTGGCCAGCTGGATCTCCTACGGCGCCTCGCCGCGTGCCAGCCTCGGCATCATCGCCGCCGCGCGCGCCGTCGCCCTGATCCGCGGCCGCGACTACGTGGTGCCGCAGGACGTCGTCGAGGTGATCCCGGACGTGCTGCGCCATCGTCTGGTGCTGTCCTACGACGCGCTGGCCGACGAGGTCACCCCCGAGGACGTCATCAAGCGGGTGCTGCAGACCGTCGGCCTGCCGCAGGTCGCGCCCCAGGCCGTCGGTGGCCAGGCCGCGCCCCAGCAGCCCGCGGTACCCCAGCCGCCCGCCCAGCAACAGCCCGTGCCGCAGCCGGTGAACGGGCAGCAGTCCCAGCCCGCCGGCCACGTCGCGCCCCAGTGAGTGCGCCGGAACCCGTTGTCCGCGTGCCCACCTCGTCCCACGCGCCGCCGTCGTTCCGTGCCGGTGAACTGACCGACCCGAAGCTGGCCGCCGCGCTCAAGACACTCGAACTGACGGTGCGGCGCCGCCTCGACGGTGTCCTGCACGGCGACCACCAGGGCCTGATCCCCGGGCCCGGCTCGGAACCGGGCGAGGCGCGGCTGTACCAGCCCGGTGACGATGTGCGACAGATGGATTGGTCGGTCACCGCCCGCACCACCCATCCGCACGTGCGGCAGATGATCGCCGACCGCGAGCTCGAGACCTGGCTCGTCGTCGACCTGTCGTCGAGTCTGGACTTCGGCACCGGCCGGGTGCAGAAGCGCGATCTCGCGATCGCGGCGGCCGCGGCGATCACCCACCTCACCTCCGGCGGCGGTAATCGCATCGGCGCCGTCGTCGCCACGGGCCAGGACCTGGTGCGCATCCCCGCGCGCAGCGGTCGCCTGCACGCCCAGACCATGCTGCGCGGCATCGCGACCACCCCGCACGCCCGCGACGGCGTGCGCGGTGACCTCAAGGCCGGGATCGAGTCGTTGCGCCGCCCGCAGCGCAAACGTGGTCTGGCCGTGGTGATCAGCGACTTCCTCGGTGACGTCGACTGGCAGCGCTCGCTGCGCGCGATCTCGGCCCGCCACGACCTGCTCGCGGTCGAGGTGCTCGATCCCCTCGACGTCGCGCTGCCCGACGGTGGCGACGTGGTGCTGCACGATCCGGAATCGGGTCGCACCCGCGAGTTCAGCGTCACCCCCACACTGCGTGCCGATTTCGCGGCCGCCGCCCAGGCCCAGCGCGCGCAGGTGCAGCAGGCGCTGCGCAGCTGCGGTGCGCCGGTGTTGTCGCTGCAGACCGATCGGGACTGGATCGCCGACGTGGTTCGGTTCGTGTCCACCCGGCGCCACAGCCTCGGCGCCCCGAGCGGGCGGGTGCCTCGCCAGTGAGTATTTCGCATTTCACGGCCGTCGTCTGGCTCGGTTTCCTGGTCGTCGTCGCCCTGCTGGTCCTCGGCTATGTGCTGGTCCAGCGGGCCAGGCACAAACGGATGCTGCAGTTCGGCAACATGTCCGTGCTCGAGCGGGTCGCCCCGTCGCGACCCAGCCCGATGCGGCACGTGCCGATCGCGCTCATCCTCGCCGGCCTGGTGCTGCTGACCGTCGCCGCCGCCGGACCGACCGCCGTGCAGAAGGTGCCGCGCAACCGCGCGACCGTCGTGCTGGTGATGGACGTGTCGCTGTCGATGGAGGCGACCGACGTGGAGCCGAACCGGCTGCAGGTCGCGCAGAAGGCAGGCAAGGAATTCGTCGACGGCCTGACCCCCGGCATCAACCTCGGTTTCGTCACCTTCGCCGGAACCGCGTCGGTGATGGTGTCGCCGACGACCAACCGCGAGGCCGTCAAGCACTCGATCGACAACATCAAGCTGGCCGAGCGCACTGCCACCGGCGAGGGCATCCTGACCGCCCTGCAGTCGATCGACACCCTGGCCGCCGTGCTCGGCGGCGCGGAGACCCCGCCGCCGGCCCGCATCGTGCTGATGTCGGACGGTAAGCAGACCGTGCCCGACGACAAGGACGTCGACAACCCGCGGCACGGCTTCACCGCGGCCCGGCTGGCCAAGAACAAGAACATCCCGGTCTCCACGATCTCCTTCGGCACCGAATGGGGCACCGTCGAGATCCCGGATTCCGACGGCAAGGGTTCGCAGCGGGTGAAGGTGCCCGTGGACAACGCCTCGCTGCAGGAGATCGCCAAGCTGTCCGGCGGTGAGTTCTACACCGCCTCCTCACTGGCCGAACTGCGTGCCGTCTACGACACCCTCGAGGAACAGATCGGCTACGAGACCACCCGCGGCGACGCGAGCAGGCCGTGGCTGCTGCTCGGTATGTTGTTCGTCGCCGCCGGCGTCGTGGTCAGTTTGCTCTATCGTCAACGCCTGCCCTAGCACGCCTCGCCCCGCGTTGTGAGACGTCGCAGTGCCGCGACCCTGACGCGGGGCACACGAACCGGAACAGATAGGTTGGACCCTATGTCGAACGTCACATCCCGCTCGGTCCTGGTGACCGGTGGTAACCGCGGTATCGGTCTCGCGGTCGCCCAGCGCCTGCTCGCCGACGGCCACAAGGTCGCCGTCACGCACCGCGGATCGGGGGTGCCGGAGGGTCTGTTCGGAGTGAAGTGCGATGTCACCGACAGCGAGTCGGTCGACCGTGCGTTCACCGAGGTCGAGGAGCACCAGGGTCCGGTCGAGGTGCTGGTCGCCAACGCGGGTATCACCGACGACACCCTGCTGATGCGGATGACCGAGGACCAGTTCGAGCGCGTCATCGACGCCAACCTCACCGGCGCTTTCCGCTGTGCCAAGCGTGCCAACCGCGCCATGCTCCGCGCGCGGTGGGGCCGGATGATCTTCCTCGGCTCCGTCGTCGGTCTCGGCGGTGGCCCCGGCCAGATCAACTACGCCTCTTCCAAGGCGGGCGTGATCGGTATGGCGCGCTCCATCACTCGTGAGCTGGGCTCGCGTTCGATCACCGCCAACGTGGTCGCTCCCGGTTTCATCGAGACCGACATGACCGCCGAGCTGCCCGAGGATCTGAAGGAAACCGCCAAGAAGTTCATTCCGCTGGGTCGCCTCGGCCAGGCCGAGGACGTCGCCGCGGTGGTCAGCTTCCTGGCGTCGGAGGACTCGCGCTACGTCACCGGTGCCGTCATTCCGGTCGACGGCGGCATGGGCATGGGTCACTGATCCGCTAACGGATTGCCCCGCGCCACCGACAAGGTGGCGGCAACCATACTGATTTCAGGAGAACCGAAAACTCATGGGCGGACTGCTCGAAGGCAAGACCATTCTGGTCACCGGCATCATCACCGATTCGTCGATCGCGTTCAGCGCGGCGGCGGTCGCGCAGGAGCAGGGCGCGAAGGTGATCATCACCGGCATCCCGGAACGGCTGCGGCTGATCGACCGCATCGCCAAGCGCCTGCCGCAGGAGGTGCCGCCGGCGATTCCGCTGGACGTCACCAACGAGGAGAACCTGGGCGCGCTGGCCGACGCCCTGCGCGAGCTGGCGCCCGAGGGCATCGACGGTGTGCTGCACTCGATCGCCTTCGCGCCCAAGACCCTGATGGGCCCGGACGCGGTGCCGTTCCTGGAGGGCCCCGGCCCCGATGTGGCGAAGTCGTTCGAGATCTCCGCGTGGAGCTACGCCTCGCTGGCCCGCGCCGTGCTGCCCGTGATGAACGAGGGCGGCTCCATCGTCGGCATGGACTTCGATCCGCGCGTGGCGATGCCGTACTACAACTGGATGGGTGTCTCCAAGGCCGCGCTGGAGTCGGTGAACCGGTACGTGGCCCGGGAAGTGGGCTACGCCAAGAAGATCCGCTCCAACCTGATCGCCGCGGGTCCGGTGAAGACCCTCGCGGCCAAGGCCATCGCCGGTACCGCGACCGACGACGCCAAGCAGCTGCGTCAGCTCGACGAGTACTGGGACGGCGCGTCGCCGATCGGCTGGGACGGCGCCGACGCGCGCGCGGTCGGCAAGTCGATCGTCGCGCTGCTGTCGGACTGGCTGCCCGCCACCACCGGCTCGATCATCTACGTCGACGGCGGCGCCAGCCACAACATGTGGTTCCCCGAGGGCTTCACCGCCAACTGATGACCGACGGCCTGTTGCTGCTGTCCTTCGGTGGCCCCGAGGGTCCCGAGGACGTGATCCCGTTCCTGGAGAACGTCACTCGGGGCCGCGGGGTACCCCGGGCGCGGCTCGACGAGGTTGCCCAGCACTACCTGCATTTCGGTGGTGTCTCGCCGATCAACGCGCTCAACCGCGACATCATCGCCGCGGTCGAGGCCGATCTGGCCGACGCCGGGCTCGACCTGCCGGTGTACTTCGGCAACCGCAACTGGCATCCCCTGGTGGAGGACACGGTCGCGCGGATGACCGCCGACGGTGTGCGCTCGGCCCTGGTCTTCCCGACCTCGGCGTGGGGCGGGTACTCGGGCTGCCGCCAGTACGACGAGGACATCGCCCGCGCGCGGGCCGCGGTCGGTGCCGATGCGCCGGAACTGGTGAAGCTGCGCCAGTACTTCGACCATCCGCTGCTGATCGCGTCGTTCGCCGACGCGATCACCGCCGCGGTCGCCCGGATCCCGGCCGATCGCCGCGACGGTGTGCGCCTGGTGTTCACCGCGCACTCCATCCCGATCTCGGCCGACATCGCCGCGGGCCCGCCCGCCGACGGCGGCCGCCTCTACAGCAGGCAGGTCGCCGAGGCGGCCCGATTGTGCGCCGCCGCGACCGGTTTCGCCGACTACGACCTGGTGTGGCAGTCACGGTCGGGCCCGCCGCAGGTGCCGTGGCTGGAACCCGACATCGTCGACCATCTGGATGCGTTGCACGGCAAGGGGATCGACGCCGTGGTCGTCTGCCCGGTCGGTTTCGTCTCCGATCATCTCGAGGTGATCTGGGACCTCGACAACGAGGCCGCGCAGAAGGCGGCCGAGCTCGGCATGGCCTTCGCCCGGGCCGCGACGCCGGGCACCGATGCGCGTTTCTCGCGCATGATCGTCGAGCTGATCCAGGAGCGACTCGCCGGGGGACCGGTGCGCGAACTGGGTGAGGTGCCGGGCTACGGCTGCACCGTCGACGGGGCCCTGTGCGCACCCGGCTGCTGCGCACCGGCGTCGCGTCCGGCCCGGCCCTGAACACAACCGGATAAACATTCGCCGGGTCGCCCGGGTCCGGGGAGTAGGCTTTGCGGAGTTGTGCTCGACAGATCGGAGGTATTCCGATGCGTTCGACGATGCTCCACCGCGGCCGGGTGGCTGCCCTGTTCGTGCTGACCGTGACCGCACTGGGCCTGAGCGGTTGCGGCAACGACTCCGGGTACGACGACGCGGGCCCGGTCCCCACCGAACCCACCATCTCGCAGGCCTCGGTGGACGAACTCTGCGGGATCCTCGACGGTCAGCAGGGCACCTGGAAGGCGTTGGGCCCCCGGGTCGCCCGGGTGGCGTTCACCGGCGCGATGAAGCTGTGGACCGTGCAGGACACCACCGCCAACGCCGCGCTCTCCTGGAATCGCCACATCGTCGACACCGTCACCACTCAGACCTGTCCGGTCGTCCGCGACGACACCCTGGTGGTGCTCGACGTCCCCGACCTGAAGGCCGCGCTCGGCGGATTCTGAACCAGCGCTTGCCGCTTCGCCGCACCTGATCGCGGACCGGATAGTCGAGTAGTCGGGTACTCGCGCGTTCCCTCGCCCGCCCGGCGCATTCTCGTCCCACCTGCACGACAGGAGAGGACGATGCGACGCGACCCCGTTCGACCTGATCCGGCCCGAGCCCGCCCCCGGGCCGGCATCCGCCGGCCCACCGGCCGTATCCGCTGCGGCGTGGTACTGGCCGCGGTGGCCGCCGTCGTGTCGCTGTCGGTGGGTTGTGTGCGGCCCGCGGCCGATTCGCGCTCGCCCGGCCCCTCGGACCCCGGTCTTTCGGCGACCGCCGATCAGCAGTCGGCGACCGCACCGGGTGGCCGGTCATCCGGCGGTGAGTCGGCTCCCGACGGCGCCGGGGCCCCGGGCGGTCCGGTCGGTGAGGCCGGTGGTGGGAGCGCACCGGGC
>NZ_JBCGFB010000189.1:0-7558 GCF_038752175.1 Nocardia sp. No.11
ACCGGCGCGGGCCGACGGACGATCGAGCCGGCGCCGACGCCGCGCACGAGCGAGAACGGCCGTCGCGCCCGGGCGTCGCGACGGCGCCGGACGATCGGCTCGGGGTAGGCGGCGTGGTCGTGGGAACGCAGGGCGCTGGTCGCTGTGCTCATCGGAAGAACCTCCGGGGTGGTGTGCTCCGCTGCTGAAGGAAGTGCTGGTGAAGCCGCTGTGTCACACTTTGTTCGAACACCTGTGCGACGAACTGATGTTCGATTTCTACCACGCCGCGGAGACGATGTCAGCACGAAACGCCCGACATGCTCGAACAGATGTTTGATACTTCGGCGTGGCACGACTAGCCTCGGAAAGGCGAAATCGACCAGCGGAAGGGCGGGACACGGTGACCCACACAGACGACACGGGTGACGAAAGCGCTACCGGCACCGTCACATCGGGATCCGGCGCGGATCTCACCGTGCGTCAGCGCACGGTCCTCGACGTCATCCGTACCTCGGTGACCGAACGCGGCTATCCGCCCAGCATCCGCGAGATCGGGGACGCGGTCGGGCTCACCTCCACCTCCTCGGTGGCGCATCAGCTGCGCGCGCTCGAGCGCAAGGGGTACCTGCGTCGCGACCCGAATCGTCCGCGCGCGGTGAATGTTCGCGGTCTCGACGAAGCGGTCCGCTCGGTGACGACGCTGCCCGTCGACGCGCCCGACGAGGTGGACGCGGCCAGGCCGACGCCGACCTTCGTTCCGGTCCTGGGCCGAATCGCCGCCGGTGGGCCGATCCTGGCCGAGCAGGCCGTGGAAGACGTCTTCCCGCTCCCCCGCGAGCTCGTCGGCGACGGCTCGCTGTTCCTGCTGAAGGTCGTGGGCCAGTCCATGGTCGACGCGGCCATCTGCGACGGCGACTGGGTCGTGGTGCGGCAGCAGAACGTCGCCGAGGGCGGTGACATCGTCGCCGCCATGATCGACGGCGAGGCGACGGTGAAGACGTTCAAGCGCACCGGCAAGGACGTGTGGCTGATGCCGCACAACCCGCACTTCGAACCGATTCCGGGCAACGACGCGCAAATTCTCGGCAAGGTCGTTACCGTCATCCGCAAGATCTGAGATCCGGCCGCCCCGGCGCTCAGTCGCGCACGGCGGCGTCCATCTCCCAGATCAGCAGTTCGGCGGCGGTCGACGCGGTGACGCGGTGGCCGCCGGCGGCGGTCAGACGCACCGCGTCGCCCTGCGCCAGCGCGCCGTGGTCCTCGAAGTCGACCGAGCCGCGCGCGACGAAGACGTGCCCGTACGGCGCGTCCGGCACGGTAATCGAGCGGCCCGGATCCAGCCGCGCCACATGGAACGTGGCGTGCCGGTTGCCGATGCCGATCGCGGCGTGGTCGCGATGGCGCGGCATGCCGGAGGCGACGGGCAGCAGGGTGTTGCGGCGCAACTCGTCGGCGATGTCGAGTTCCTGGTAGCTCGGCGTGACGCCCGGGGTGTCCGGCGGGATCCACATCTGCACGACGTGCAGGCGCTCACGCTCCCGGTAGCCGGCGCCGTTGCGTTCGGAATGCCGGATGCCGGTGCCCGCACTCATCCGCTGGGCCAGGCCCGGGTGGATCACGCCGGAATGCCCGGCGGAATCCTGGTGCACGACGGTGCCCTCCAGGACCCAGGTGAGGATCTCGGTGTCGCGGTGCTGATGGGTGTCGAACCCTTCGCCCGGGCCGACGGTGTCCTCGTTGTGCACCAGCAGCAGCCCGTGGGCGTTGTCCTCGAGCACGAAGTTGCCCGTCGCCGGGAAGGACTGCCGGGAATCGAGCCAGGCGTTCCACCAGTGCGCGCGCCGCGCACCCGGAATCACCTGAACCTGCGCCGTCGCCATCGTCATCACCTTCCGCCATCCGGACTAGGGTCCGCATAGCGGGTAACGCGGTGGGCGCCGCGGGCATTCCACGGCGCTCCACCCGCGAAGGTCAGAAGGGCAAGGCGTTGCGGAGGCGGCCGACCAGGGTGCGGCCGGAATCGCGCTCGCGTTCGTTGAACAGGAACTGGAGTTCTTCCTCGAGCCCCTTGCGGACCACGTCACGCAGATCGGCCGCCGCGGCGTCGACATCGTCGGCCTCGAGCCAGGGCGTCGGGTCGATCGGCGCGCCCGCCGAGAAGTAGAACCGCTCCGGGCGCGGCACCGGCGTCGGGCCGAGGCCCTTGACCAGCGGCGGGTTCAGTTCCGGGTTGATGCCGAGCAGGCTGCACGTCCAGCGCAGCGGGCGCATCACCGGGTGCTGGCCGTCGAAGACGATGTCGAACGCGTCGTCGATGCCGATCATCGCCAGCGGCACGATCGGCACCCCCGCCTGGATCGCCATCCGCGCGAAGCCGGTCCGGCCCTCCCACTTGAGCACGTACTTCTCGCCCTTGCGGCGGATCGCCTCCCGGCCACCGCCCGGGAACACGACCACAGCCTCGCCCCGCTCCAACAGCGCCAGGCAGTTGCCGCGGGTGCCCCGCACCGCGCCGAAGCGATGCAGGATCTCCCGCACGCCCGGCACCATCAGCACGTGCTCGGCCAGGCCGCGCACCAGGCGCCCGCGCTGACGCAGGATCTCCGGCATCAGCAGCGGCGCGTCGATCCCGCCGAGCAGATTGTGATTGGCCACGATCAGCACCGGGCCCTCGGCCGGGATGTTCTCCAAGCCGTAGAACCGCGGACTGGTCCACGCGCGCACCGGCGCGAAGAACGCCTCGAACGCCCGGATCTCCCATTCGCTCGGCGTCGGATTCAACGGCGCGTTGTCGGAGAGGATCCGGTCGCCCTGCTCGACCGATCCCACCCTGTTCTCGTTCACAATCGCTGGACCCCGCTGGTCATTCGACATAACACCCTCCTGCTGTCGACAATCGACCATAGCGCCCGAAAATGGCTGTGTCGCATCGACGTTGACCGCTACCCCGCGGCAAACCCTGCTGGTCGGATCAGTTCGGCACGGCCTCGGCCGGGCCCGAATGGGCATATTCCGACAATGCGGCGGCCAGCGCGTGCGGTACCCGCGCGCGGACCCTGGTGCCGCCTTCCTCGTGCTCGGAGGTGATGATCCGGCCGTCGGCGTGGATGCGCGCGAGCAGGTCGCCGCGGCTGTAGGGCAGCAGCACACTGATGTCGACATCGAGCCCGCCGAGCACCTCCGAGAGCCGCTCGCGCAGCTCCTCCACCCCGGCGCCGGTCTGCGCCGAGACGAACGCCGCGTCGGGCAGCATCCCGCGCAGCCGGGTGAGCTCGTTCGGGTCGGCCGCGTCGATCTTGTTGACCACCAGCAGTTCCGGCGGCGCGGCGGTGCCCTGCTCCTTGATCACGTCGGTGATCACCTCGCGGACCGCCTTGATCTGTTCGAGCGGCAGCGGATCGGAACCGTCGACGACATGCAGCAGCAGGTCGGCGCCGGTGACCTCCTCCAGCGTCGAGCGGAACGCCTCGACCAGCTGGGTGGGCAGGTGCCGGACGAAGCCGACGGTATCGGTGAACACCATCTCGCGGCCGTCGTCGAGCGCGGCCCGGCGAGTGGTCGGATCGAGGGTGGCGAACAGCGCGTCCTGCACCAGCAGGCCCGCTCCGGTCAGCGCGTTCATCAGGCTGGACTTGCCCGCGTTGGTGTAGCCGACGATCGCGATCGAGGGGACCCCGCTGCCCGCGCGGCGCGCGCGCATGGTGTCGCGCGCGGTCTTCATCTCGCGGATCTCACGACGCAGCTTGGCCATCCGCTCGCGGATGCGGCGACGGTCGGTCTCGATCTTGGTCTCACCGGGACCACGCAGACCCACACCGCCGTTGCTGCCCGCGCGACCACCGGCCTGCCGCGACATCGACTCACCCCAGCCGCGCAGGCGGGGCAGCATGTACTCCATCTGGGCCAGCGCGACCTGGGCCTTGCCTTCGCGGGAGGTGGCGTGCTGGGCGAAGATGTCGAGGATCAGCGCGGTGCGGTCGATGACCTTCACCTTGACGACCTTCTCCAGCGCGGTCAGCTGCGCCGGGGTCAGCTCACCGTCGCAGATCACGGTGTCGGCGCCGGTGTCGAGAACCACGGTGCGCAGTTCCTCGGCCTTGCCGGAGCCGATGTAGGTGGCCGGGTCGGGCTTGTCGCGACGCTGGATCAGGCCTTCGAGGACCTCCGAGCCCGCGGTCTCGGCGAGGGCGGCCAGCTCGACCATGCTCGCCTCGGCCTGGGCGGAGCTGCCGGTGGTCCACACACCGACCAGCACGACCCGTTCCAGGCGCAGCTGCCGATATTCGACCTCGGTGATGTCGGTGAGCTCGGTGGACAGTCCGGCCACGCGGCGCAACGAGGAACGCTCGTCGAGCTGCATCTCGCCGACGGTGGGTTCGGGGGACCAGCCGGGCTGCCGCATGCGGGCCGCGTGGCGGGCCAGCGCGTCGTCGACGTCGCCGCGATCGGCGGCCACGTCGGGCTCGGCCGCGGTGGTGTGCTCGGCCGAGGGGGTATCTGTGGGGGTTTCTGGTTTCGTCATACGCCCTCCATGCTGCCACGTCACGGTGACAGGGCGCATCCGGTTATCCCGCTACTGCGCGTCCCACCAGTCCCGCGACAGCGTTCCGGTGGCCACCAGCACCGACGGGCCGCGCAGCTGGGCCCGGCCCCGGTCGACGGTCACCCGCACCTCGCCGCCGGGTACCCGCACCGTCACCGCACCGGATCCGGTGCTCACCGAGACACCGGCGGCGGTCAGCGCGGCGGCCGCCGCGGCCACGGTTCCCGTTCCGCAGGACCGGGTCTCGCCGACGCCGCGTTCGTAGACGCGCATGTCGACGGCGTGGTCGGGGCCGAGCGCGGTGAGGATCTCGACATTGACCCCGTGCGGGAACAGGTCGGGGTCGAAGCCGGGCGAGACCGCCAGATCCAGCTTGGCCAGCGCGTCCGCGGTGAGCCCGGGGTCGACGCAGGCCAGGTGCGGATTGCCGACATCGATGCCGATGCCCGACAGCGCCCAGCCGCCCAGGGTGGCGGTCGAGGGCCCGAGTTCGCGCACAACGCCCATGTCGACGGTGACCTCGCCCTCGACCGGTCCAGCCGCGTGCACCACGACCGGCCGGGCGCCAGCCCGGCTGCCGACGACGAACTCCGTGCGCGATTCCAGCCCGGACACGGCGAGGTAGTGCGCGAAGACCCGCACGCCGTTGCCGCACATCTCGGCGATCGAGCCGTCGGCGTTGCGGTAGTCCATGAACCAGTCCTCGGCGCCGACACCCTCGGGCAGCGCGGTGAGCACGCCCGCTTCGACCAGCGCGCCCGTCTTCGCCACCCGCAGCACGCCGTCGGCGCCCAGCCCACGCTGCCGGTCGCACAGCGCGGCGATCCGGTCGGCGGTCAGGTCGAGCCGGACCTGGGGGTCGGGCAGCACCACGAAGTCGTTCTGGGTGCCGTGGCCTTTGCTGAATTCGATGTCGGACACGTTCGTCATTCTCCTCTGCGCCGCCGGGGACCGCGTTACCGGGCGAAGGTGCGCCGCTGACGGGCGATCTCGTACAGGCTGATCGCGCCCGCCGACGGCGCGCCGAGCGAGCTGGCCGTGCCGCCCATCGGGATGGTCACCAGATCGTCGCAGGCCTCGGCCCAGGCCGAACTCATCCCGGTCGTCTCGTTGCCGACCACCAGGATGGTGGCCTCGGTGAAGTCGTAGTCGTAGATGGTGCTGGGCGCGTCCTCGTCGGTGCCGACGATGCGGGTGGGGATGCCGCGGGCCACCTGGCGATCGCGGAACTCGAGCACCTGGGCCGGGCCTGCCGCGCGCAGCACCGGGACCGCGAACAGCGAGCCGGTGGAGGCGCGCACGGCCTGCGGGTCGAACTGGTCGGCGCCGTGGCCGGTGACGATCACGCCCGAGGCGCCGAAGGCGTCCGCCGAACGGATCAGGGTGCCCAGGTTGCCCGGCGAGTTCGGGCGATCGAACACGACGACGACCGGCGCGTCCTCCCCCGGTTCGCCCGGCGCGTAGTCGGCCAGGTCCGGCTGCCGCGACACCGCGACCGCGACGATCTCCGGCACGCTCGCCGCCTTCTCGC
The DNA here is from genome assembly GCF_038752175.1 of Nocardia sp. No.11. NCBI lineage: Bacteria > Bacillati > Actinomycetota > Actinomycetes > Mycobacteriales > Nocardiaceae > Nocardia > Nocardia sp. No.11. The sequence goes on from NZ_JBCGFB010000189.1 coordinate 6,057, forward strand.
CCAGCTCGGCCATCAGCTCGGGCACGAGTCCGACCTGCGGCACGTCGGCGGTGTCGAGCACCTCGCGCGCCCAGCTCGACAGTTCGGGGGTCCCCAGCCGGTAGAGCAGCGTCTCGAGGGGCCAGTCGTTGGCCAGCGCCTGGGTGATCGGGCGCACGCCCTGCACGAGGAACCGGCCGTCACGATGACGTTTCGTCCGGTTGTTGAGGTAGGCCTGCCACACCTGCACCGAGGCGTTGCGGGTACTCACTCGTCGCGTCACTGCGCTGTCCGTCCTGTCGGGTCTGTCTGGTGCGTGGTGAGCCGGGCCAGCGCGGTCGCGGCGAGCTCAGGGTCGGCGCCGTCGACCCAGGTCACCCGGGGATCGCGGCGGAACCACGACCGCTGCCTGCGCACATACCGGCGGGTGCCGATCAGCGTGCGCTCGCGGGCGTGGGCGAGGTCGTAGTCACCGTCGAGGTGGGCCAGCACCTGGGCGTAGCCGATCGCGCGGCGGGCGGTCTGGCCTTCGCGCAGGCCGACGTCGATCAGGGCGCGCACTTCCTCGACCAGACCGGTGTCGAACATCAGGGCGGTCCGGGTCTCGATCCGGGCGTCCAGGGCGGCGGTCTCGCGGTCGACGCCGAGGATGGCCGTGTCCCAGCGGGGGGCGCCGATCGTCGGTGCCGAGGCCGCGAAGGGCTGGCCGGTCAGCTCGACTACCTCGAGCGCGCGCACCATCCGGCGACCGTCGGTGGGCAGGATGGTGGCGGCCGCGACCGGATCGGCCGCGCGCAGCGCCGCGTGCACGGCGGCCACGCCGCCTTCGGCGAGCAATGCCTCCCAGCGGGCGCGCACCGCCGGGTCGGTGGCCGGGAAGTCCCACTGGTCCAGCAGGGCCTGCACGTACATCATCGAGCCGCCGACGATCACCGGAGTGCGCCCGCGCGCCATGATGTCCTCGACGATCGCGCTCGCCTCGCGCTGGTAGGCGGCGACCGTCGCGGTCTCGGTGACCTCGAGCACGTCGAGCAGGTGGTGCGCAATGCCACGGCGCTGGTCGGGCGGCAGCTTGGCGGTGCCGACGTCCATTCCGCGGTAGAGCTGCATCGCGTCGATGTTGACGATCTCGCCGTCCAGCCGTTCGGCCAGGTCGAGCGCGAGATCGGACTTGCCGGTGGCGGTGGGGCCGACGACCGCGATGGGGCGCCCGGGCCAGCTCGTCACTCGTCGCTACCTTCCTGTCCACCGGGTTCCCACACGCTCACGTCGTAGCCGACACCATAGGGTGCGCCCTGATAGAGGGTACGCACCCGTGGATCGGCCGAATCGGTGGCGAACAGACCGCCGAGCACCTGATAGGCGGCCCGCCCGTCGAGCAGCAGTTGCGCGCACAGCGCGGGGTCCAGGACCGCCAGCCCGGTCCGCGAGCCGACGCGCAGGGCGGCGTCGAGCGCGTCCTGGACCGGCGCCGCCCGCTCGTCCAGGTATCCGGGCGCCGCGACCGTGAGCGTCGCCGCGCC
>NZ_JBCGFB010000190.1:0-7534 GCF_038752175.1 Nocardia sp. No.11
GACGACAGCGAGCACCCGCGCGTTCTCGGTGACCACATGCCTGGCCCGCCGCCGCAGCAGCGGATCGGCGAGCCGGGGCAGGTCGGCCTCGGTGGCATCGCGCAGGGCGCGCACCCCCAGCACGGCGGCGGCCGCCTCGCACTGCGCCCGGCGCTCGGCATACGCGCCGTCGGCCAGGTCGTGCGGATGGCCGGTGTCGGCGACGATCAGTGCCAGCCCCGCCGCCGCGAGATCGAACGGAATCTGCTCCACCGCAGCGGGTTCGGGGCCGTCGGGCGCCGTGAAGGCGCGCACGTCGAGGAACAGCGCGTGACCCGCCGTGCACAGGATCGACGCGGACTGGTCGAGCAGCCCGGTCGGCACCCCGGCGAAACCGTTCTCCGCGGCGCGCGCGATCTCGACGACGGCGCGATCGGTGAGTTCGGGCGCGAACAACTCGCGCAGCGCCACCGTCACCGCGCAGCACAGCGCCGCCGAGGACGACAATCCCGCCCCGATCGGCACCGCGCCGTCGACCTCGAGCCGCACCCCCTCGATCGGATGCCCCCGGCGTGTGAACTCGACCACCACCCCGAGCGGATACCGCGCCCACCCGGGCACCCGATCACGCTGCGCCGCAAGCTCTCGCACCGCGACCACGACGACCTCGCCCGGCCGCTGCGCCGAGGTGAGCCGGACCCGGCCGTCCGCGGTGGGCCCGGCCGCGCAGACCACGCCCAGCGGCAAGGCGATGGGCAGCACGAACCCGTCGTTGTAGTCGGTGTGCTCACCGATGATGTTGACCCGGCCGGGTGCGATCCAGCTGTCCATCTTTCGGCTCCTCTACACTCGTCGACGCTGCGGCGATCCCACCACACACCCTGTCGGCCGGGTGCCGCGCACCGGGTACCGAATCGGTATCCGGCAATGCGCGCAAGGGCACGACAACCGGGTGCCGAACGTGTCATGATCGACTGAGTTGTAAAGGTTTTGAGCGTCTCTTACGTTCGATCGGCGCTCGTCGCGTGCGCAGCAGGATCGAGGGGGGCTGATGACCATCAGCGAGACATGCCGGCGGAACCCGCGCTGGTACGCGATCGTCCTCGGGGCGGCCGGGGCCGCGCTGCTCGCGCCGCTGCTCGGCACGCGGTCACTGTCGTTCCTGCTGCTGGTCGCGATTGTCGCGGGCAGTCTGGCGATGATCGGCTACGGCCTCTACAGTCACCGGCCGGCGCACCGGACGCCCTGGTACCTGCTGGCCACCTCGGTCCCGCTGTTCGCGGCGGGGACCGCGATACGCGAACTCGGTTTGCACAGCGCGTGGCGCCCCGTCGATGATCTGTGCACCGTGGCCGCCTATCTGTGCCTCGGGCTGGCGGCGGTGGGCTGGCTGCAACCGCGCCGCGTGGCGGGCGCCCGCGATCTGTGGCTCGACTCGATGCTGATCGGGCTCAGCGCCCTGCTGGCCTCGTGGACGTTCCTGATCTCGCCGATCCTGCGCCACCCCACCGGTTTCGACACCGTGCTGGCCGCGAGCTACCCGGTGATCGACGCGCTGCTGCTGACCGTGCTCGCGCACTCGCTGGCCACCGTGGTCCGCAGCGAGACCGCGTTGCGGCTGCTGCAGGCCGCGCTGATCGCGGTGCTCGTCGGCGGGCTGCTCGAAAGCCTCACCGCCGCGGGCACCGTCCTCGTCGACAGCGGTTTCGCGCTGGTGCCGCAACAGTGGGCGTACCTGCTGGCGGGGTTGGCCGCGCTGCACCCGACGATGGGCGTGGCGCACGTGGCCGACGACGCGCACCCGCACCGATCGCGCAGACGCGCGGGCGCGATCGCGGTGGCGCTGGTCGCCGCCTCGCTGGTGAGCGTCGTCGGCGCCGACCTCGGCTCGGGCGACCGGGTGGTGATCTGCCTGCTGCTCACCCTGCTGCTGGTCGGGGTGCTGGTGCGCAGCGAACGCGCGATCGCCCGGAGTCTGCGCAGCGAGCGCCGCGCCCAGTACCAGGCCGACCACGATCTGCTCACCGGCCTGTTCAACCGGGGCGCGCTGCTGCGGGCGCCGCACCGGCATCGCCGGGAGTGGGCCGGAAAACCGTTGTGCCTGTTGTTCATCGATCTCGACGGTTTCAAGATGGTCAACGACAGCTACGGGCACGCCGTCGGCGACGAACTGATCGCCGAGGCCGCCGCCCGCATCCGCCGCACCGCCCGGCGCAGCGACGTCACCGCCCGCTACGGCGGTGACGAGTTCGTCGTGCTCGCCGCCCGCAGCCGGGCCGAGGCGGCGGTACTCGCCCAACAGCTGCTCGGCGCGTTCGTGCGGCCGTTCGATCTGAGCTGCGGCGAGATTCCCATCACCGCCAGCATCGGCGTCGCCTGTGTGGCCACCCGGCCGACCGACTCCACGGTCTTCGACCTGATCCGCGCCGCCGACGCCGCGATGTACCACGCCAAGGAATACCGCCTCGGCCTCGCCTTCCACGACAGCCTGCGCCAGAACACCGGGCCCCGGGTCCTGCGCAGTACCGGAAGTCCCACCAGCACAGCGGTATAGCCGTGCGGGTGGGGACGGCGCTCAGTCTCCTAGTTCGGCAAGGAGCCTTTTGGCCGCCTCCAGTTCGGCCTGCAGCTGGGCGACCTTGGCCTGCTGCGCGCCCCGCGCGGCCTCCAGGATCCCGGCCACGACTTCCTCGACCTCCGGGTGCAGGATCTTGGCGGCCTGGGCGACGGCGCCACTGCTCACCGCCAGCCCCTTCACACTGCGCTTCTTGCCGTTGACCACGTCGACGGTCCACTCACCGTCGGACGTGCCGGTGAGGGTGACGGTCACCTCGGGCGCCTTGGGCTTGCGCGCCGCCGTGGTCTTCGCCGCCGGACGCGGTGTCGCCGGCTTGGGCGCGGCGGACTCGTCGGGGACGGGCGCGAGCGACCGAGGAGCGGGCGGCGTCGGTGCGGCGCTCGGCAGGGTCGACGGCTGGGTCACAGTGTGGTCCTTTCGATTGCTCGGCTCGGGGACACTCTCCGGGCGGGTCCGCGAGGATCCGCCCGGCGCTACGGTAGTCGCGCGGGCCGGCTTGGTCAGCGTCACCTCGCTCGGTCCGAACGACAGCACATCTTTGGAACCGGTGGGCTTCACCTGCAGGAAGTCGCCGTCGGCCGGGTCGCCGAGGGCGACGACCTTGCCCGACTTGCCCTCCGCGACGCCGACGGCGGCGGCGGTGAACCACACCATCGGCGGTTTGCCGTCGGCCAGCTCACCCGCGATGCGCGCGAGCTCGGCCTCGGACAGTACCTGCGGGGCGGATCGGCGGGATGCGGACTTGGTGCTCGGCGAGGACATCGTGGACTCCGGAGGTTGGTGCGTTCTACAGCGTGGTGTGCTGGAGATGATGCCGCACGCCACCGACATGTTCCGGGCGAGCCCACCGTCACGGCCCGAAAACCCGTCCGATGACGGGCTTCCCGGCCGTCCGCGGATCAGTCGCGGGCGGCGTTGCCCGCGGTCGTCGGGCGGATGTTGGCGCGCACCGCGGCGACATCGGGATACCCGTTGACGGCCATCAGCAGATCGGCCTCGGCGGCGTAGCTGCGCAGCAGGTGCACCAGTCCGCGCACCCCGCCCAGCGCCAGCCCGTACACGTACGGCCTGCCGAGCCCGACCATGGTCGCGCCCAGACCCAGCGCCTTGACGACGTCGGCGCCGGAGCGGACGCCGGAGTCGAACAACACCGGCACCCGGTCGTCACACGCGGCGACGACGGCGGGCAGCGTCTCGAGCGCGCTGAGCCCGCCGTTGGCCTGGCGCCCACCGTGATTGGAGCAGTAGATGCCGTCGGCGCCGAAGTCGATCGCCTTGCGCGCGTCCTCGGGGTGCGAGATGCCCTTGAGAATGATCGGCAGCTCGGTCAGCGAGCGGAGCCAGGTCAGGTCGTCCCAGGTCAGCGAGTTGCCGAAGGTCGCGATCCAATGCAGGACAATCAGCTTCGGATCATCGGAGCCGACCATCGCCTGGAACACCGGGTCGCTGGTGTAGTTCTTCAGCACGTGCCCGCGCAGCTGCGGGAAGTTGCCGCTGGACAGGTCGCGCGGACGCCAGCCGGGGACCCAGGTGTCGAGGGTGACGGTGATGCCCGCGTAGCCGGCCGCCTCGGCGCGGCGAACCAGGCTCTCGGCCAGCTCCCGGTTCTTCGGCGTGTACAGCTGGAAGAACGCCGGTGTGTCGCCCGCGTGCGGACGGACGTCCTCGAGCGGGTCCTCCATCAGCGTCGAGAACATCGCGGGTACACCGGTTTTCGCCGATGCCTGGGCCACCGCGATGTCACCGTGCCCGTTCTCGCCGACCAGGCCGATCACGCCGACCGGGGCCAGGAACAGCGGACTGGCGAAGGTGTGCCCGAAGGCGGTGACGGTGAGATCGCGCTCGGTCGCCCCGACCAGCATCCGGGGCACCAGCCCCCAGTCGGCGAAGGCCTCGGCATTGCGGCGCTGGGTGAGCTCGTCGCCCGCCCCACCGGCGATGTAGTTCAGCAGCGTGTCGGGCAGCGCGGCGGTCGCCTTGCGCTCGAGCGTCGCGTAGTCCATGGGAAATTCGGGCAGATTCCCACCGAGCGCGGCCAGGTAGATCTCGTTCTGATAGTCGGCGAACTGACTCATCGCTGAACTTTCGCATGCGAGCCGGGGTTCACAGACCCCAGGGGGGATGTAAGGTGCGTCATACTCGTAAGTAGACAGCAGCGTACCCAGCAGCACGTTCCGAGATTGTGAGTGCCCCTGTCGTGACCCTCGTCGAACACTCGGCCGCACCCGCCGACCCGGACGTTCTCCTCGCTCGGCGCATCACCCACGGTGCGATCCGCTACCTCACCCTCCTCGCCTGTGGCCTCTCCCAGGATTCGATGGACCTGCTCACCTCGGTGACCGACCGACTACGCGCCGCCGAGGGCGCGCTACGCGATCCGCTCACCGCCGATCTCGGCTTCGACTGATCACCGCAGCCGGGCGGTGAGCGCGGCCAGGTCGGCCAGCCGATGCGCCCGCGCGATCTCGGCCGGCGTGAACGGTTCGTCGGGACGCACGAATCCCCAGCGATCGTCGTCGCGTTCGAGTTCCAGCACGGTGCCCTCGCCCACATCGCCCGCCGCGGGCGTGCCGGGCGCGAGATAGCGCGCGCCGAGCAATTCGGCGACGGCCAAGGGCAATTCGTCCGGATCGCCCACGATCCGGGCCGCGATGGCCAGCGCCTTGGTCTGACCGTCGATCAACGACAGCACCGTCGCGGGCCAGACCCGCACCCCCGAACCACCCGCCTGCACCACCGCCGAGGTGAGACTGTGCACGGTGACCCCCTCGGGCGCGGCGACGACGAGTTCGTCGAGCACCGCGTCCTCGAGTTGATGCACGTGCACCGTGAGGATGTTGGCCCCGCGCTGCGCCAGGTGTTTGGCCAGCGTCTCCAGCGCGCCCGGCCGGTCCGCCAGCCTGACCCGGATCCGCCACAGTGCCTGCGCCTCGTCGATCCGGTCGCGGTGGCGTAGCTCCGGGCCGTGCAGCCAGCCGCCCAGCATGCGCATCGCCCCCGGCTCGACCACCCAGATCACCAGGATCGTGGTGGTGATCGTCAGCAGGGCGACGGTGAGCAGATAGGGCGGGTGCAGGTGGATCACCAGCGCGTGCAGCGCCAGCTCCACCGGGAACACCGCCGCCAGTTTGGCCAGCGCCAGCCGGGTTCGGCGCGGGTGCGGCAGCCGCCCGCACACCTCGCAGGCCAGGGCCGTGACACGGGGTCGCACTGCGATTCGCCACATGCGGCTCAGCGTCACCCGCGCACGTGTCGATCATCGACGAGACACGTAAACGGGGCGTGACAGTCGCACCGAAACCGCTTGACCTGCACCGCCTTCCACGGTGACACCCGCCACGCGCACCGCGCAGATGTGACCGCGAGCACCCGGGACCGAATGGTGACCGACGATAGCGCCGCGCAACGATTGTGACTCGGCTCACTACAATTGATTGACAAAGCAACACAAACGGGCATAAAACAATATGAGTACACATTCAGCGCATCGGAGGAACCCATGTACGCCGAGGAACGGCAGCAGGCCATCGCGACCCTCATCGGGCATCGCGGACGGGTCTCCGTCGCCGAACTGGCCGATCAGTACGGGGTCACCACCGAGACCGTGCGGCGCGATCTCGCCGTCCTGGACCGGCTCGGCCTGATCCGGCGGGTGCACGGCGGCGCGGTCGGCGCGGGCGCGCTGACCACCATCGAGCTGGGTACCGCCGAACGCGACAACACCCGCGCCGCCGAGAAGGACCGCATCGCCGTGCTGGCCCAGCGCCACCTGCCCGCTTCCGGCGGCAGCGTGCTGTTCGACGCGGGCACGACGACGGCCAGGGTGGCCGCCGAGCTGCCGACCGACCTGGACCTCGTCGCGGTCACGAACTCACTGCCGATCGCCACCCGGCTCACCGGTTTCGCCGGGGTGCGGGTGCACCTGCTCGGCGGGCGGGTGCGCGGGGTCACCCAGGCGGCCGTCGGCGCCGAGACACTGCGAATGCTCGGCGAGCTGCGGGTCGACGTCGCCTTCGTCGGCACCAACGCGCTCACCGTCCGGCACGGCCTGTCCACGCCCGATCCCGAGGAGGCCGCGGTGAAGCGCGCGATGATCGCCGCCGCGGACCGGGTCGTCGTGGTCGCCGACGCGGGCAAGGTCGGCCGGGAGGATTTCGTCCGCTTCGGCAGCACCGACGACATCGATGTGCTGGTCACCGATACCGACATCCCGGCCGGCGCGCACGCGGACCTGGTCGCGGCGGGCATCGAGGTGGTCCTCGCATGATCGTCACCCTGACCACGAACCCGAGCGTGGACCGCACGGTCACCCTCACCGGACCGCTGCGACGCGGGCAGGTGCATCGCGCCGCCGGGGTCACCGCGCAACCCGGCGGCAAGGGCGTGAACGTCGCGCGCGTCGTCGCGGCGGGTGGCGCGCCGGTCGTGGCGGTGCTGCCGGGGGCCGAGGACGATCCGGTGGTGCACGGATTGCGCACGGCGGGGATCGGTTTCCGTACCGTGCCGGTGCCGGGTGAACCACGCATCAACCTGACCATCGCCGAGACCGACGGCACCACCACCAAGATCAACGCGCCCGGCCGTCCGCTGACCGGCCGCGAGCTGGCCGAGCTGACGGCGGTGCTCGTCGAGCTGGCCGCCGGGGCCGACTGGATCGTGCTGTCCGGTTCGCTGCCGCCCGCGGTGCCGGTCGACTGGTACGCCGAGCTGGTCGCGCGGTTGTCGCCCCTCGGCGCGTCCGCGAACGGCGCTACCCGCACCCGCATCGCGGTCGACACCTCCGACGCGCCCCTGCTGGCACTGTTCGCCGAATCTGTCGGCGTCGCACCCGATCTCATCAAGCCCAACGCCGAGGAACTCGCCCAGCTGACCGGGCTCGACCCGGTCGACCTCGACGACCCCGTGGCCGCCGCCGCGGCCGCCGCCCGCCTGGTCGATCGGGGCGTCGGCGCGGTGCTGGCGACCCTCGGCGCGGCC
>NZ_JBCGFB010000191.1:0-2921 GCF_038752175.1 Nocardia sp. No.11
CGCGGTGGCCGCGCTGCCGGCGATGGTGGCGCGCGGGCCGGTGCGCACCGGGGAGGTCGCCGCCGTCGTCGGCCTGTCGGCCAGCCGGCTCACCCACCTGTTCACCGCCCAGGTCGGGCTGCCGCTGCGCCGCTACATCCTGTGGTTGCGGCTGATGAACGCCGTCGAGCTCGCGCGGGGTGGACAGGATCTGACTTCGATCGCGCACGCGACGGGATTCGCCGACAGCGCGCATCTCACCCGCACGTGCCGGGAGATCTTCGGACTGCCGCCGTCGGCGCTGACCAGCGCCGTGGTCTGGGACGGTCGGGTCAGCCGAATCGTTCAAGCGTCCACGGGGGACCGGCGGCCAGGCTGAGGGCATGAACCTCGCTGTGCGCCGTCTCGCCCGCTACGGCTACGTCCCATTGATGCTGGTGGGGCTCAACGGAATCGGCATCGCCCTCGCCGCCGCCCATGCCCCGAAACCCTGGCTGCTGCTCGTGCTCGCCGTGGCGATCGCCACCTCGTTCGCGGTCGAACGGGTCATCCCGTACGAACCCGCCTGGAACGGACCCCAGGCCGACAGCGTCCGCGACCGGCTGCACGCTGTCGTGAACGAGACGCTGATCCTGGTCAGCGTGGCGGTGATCCCGCTGCTTGCCGCGATCGTGCCCGCCCCGGGGCTGTGGCCGGGCGATTGGCCGTTCGTGGTCCAGGTGGTCCTCGCCATCCTGATCGCGGACGCCGGAATCACGCTGGTGCACTGGGCCAGTCACAAGATCGGGGTGCTGTGGCGCTTCCACGCCGTGCACCACAGCGTCACCCGGTTCTACGGCCTCAACGGCCTGATGAAGCATCCGCTGCACCAGACCGCCGAGATGGCCGCCGGCGTGGCCCCGCTGATCGTGATCGGGCTGCCGGTCGACGTCGCCGCCGCGCTGGCCCTCGCCGTGGCCGTGCAGCTGCTGCTGCAACATTCCAACGCCGACTATCGCGTCGGTCCGCTGAAGTACGTGCTCGCCCTCAACGAGGGTCACCGCTTCCATCACCTCAAATGGGCCGGCGTCGGCGACGTCAACTTCGGCCTGTTCACCCTGCTCTGGGATCACCTGCTGCGCACCTACAGCTACGATCCGCGCCGCCGGTTCACCTCCGACCAGCTCGGCATGGCGGCACATCCCGACTATCCGGTCGGCTACCTGGATCAGCTGATCGCGCCCTTCCGCCGCCTCACTTGAGCCCCGACCGGACGAAGGCGTTGACGATGTGGCGCTGCAACACCAGATAGAGCAGCAGCACCGGCAGACAGGCCAGACTCGCCAGCGCCATCATCGGACCCCACTGGTCGCCCTCGGTGCCCATGAAACTGCGCAGACCGAGCTGGAGGACATCGTTGGATTGCCGCAGAACGACCGCGGGCCAGAAGTATTCGTTCCAGGCGTTGATGAACAGCAGGATGCCCAGCGCGGCCAGCGCGGGGCGCAGATTCGGCACCACCACCGTCCACAGGATGGCCCAGGAGGAACGGCCGTCGATCTTGGCCGCGGCGACGAGCTCCTTCGGGAAGGCGTTCATGTGCTGGCGCAACAGCAGCACCGCCAGCGCCGAGCACAGTGTCGGCAGCACGCAGCCGATCAACGTGTTGATCAGCCCCATCCGGTTGAGCAGGATGTAGTTGGGCAGCATGGTGACCTGGAACGGCACCAGCCAGACGCCGACGAACGCCAGATACATCAGCCGCTGCAGCGGGAAGGTGTACATCGCGAAGGCGTAGGACGCCAGCAGCGCGATCAGCAGCTGACCGGCCGCGGACAGGATCGCCACGACGAAGGTGTTGACGATCAAGCCGGTGACGTCGACCTTCTGCGCCGCGTCGAGGTAGTTGTCGATCGACAACGGCCACGGCAGCGGCGACAGCGAGGTGACATCCTGGGGCCTGCGCAGCGCGGTGGCGAACAGCCAATAGATGGGGAACACGCACACCAGCGCCGTCCCGGCGAGCAGCACATGGCTGCCCGCCAGGCGGAGACGGTCAATCATCATGAACGGCAACCTTTTCCGAGATCCAGACCAGCACGGCCGCCAGCGCGCCGAACCCGACGAACAACAGCACGCCCGCCGCCGCGCTCAGACCCGCGTCGAAGCTGTGGAACGCGTAGTCCCAGAGCAGGTAGTAGATGTTGGTCGTGGCCTGCGCCGGTCCGCCCTGGGTCATCGAATCGATGAGCGGGAACGACAGTGTGGGACTGAGCAGCACGGTGGTGAGCACCAGGAACAGCAGCGTCGGCGACAGCAGTGGCAGGGTGATCCAGCGCCGGATCTGCCCCGGCGTCGCGCCGTCGACCTGCGCGGCCTCGCTGTAGTCGCCACTGATCCCGGCCAGTCCGGCCCACACCACCAGTACCGCGAAACCGAGCAGCTGCCAGCCGGTGATCAGCACGATCACCGCCTGCGCCGTCGAGGCGTCGTAGACCCAATTGCGGCCGGAATCGACCACCTGGTCGACGAATCCGGAGCCGGGATGCAGCAGCCAGCGCCACACCGCCGCCGCCGCGACCGGCGCGACCAGGAACGGGGCGAACACCAGCGCCTGATAGAACGTGCGGGCCCGGCCCTGCACCCGCCTGCTGGCCAGCGCGATCAGCACCGGCAGCAGCACCGTGAACGGCAGCAGGCCCAGGATCAGCGTCGCGGTGCGGCCCAGCGAGCCCCAGAACGCCGGAAGATCCAGCAGCCGGGAGTAATTGGCGGTACCGACCGCCTTCATCGGCGCGGTCGGCAGCAGATTCCACGACACGGTGGACAGCTGCACCGCCTGCACCAGCGGTTGGTAGGTGAACACCACCAGCAGCACCACCGCCGGTGCCAGATACAGATAGGGCGCGATCAGGCGCAGCGCCGCGCGCCGGGTGAACCGGCGCGGGGGCCCCCCGGCGGGG
>NZ_JBCGFB010000191.1:2962-7533 GCF_038752175.1 Nocardia sp. No.11
GCGCCGCGCGCCGGGTGAACCGGCGCGGACCCGCCGCGGGGGCGATGATCGCCGCCCGCGGCGGGTCCTGCCTGTCGTCGATGACGAACATGTCACCGCGTCCGTGCGGCGATCGCCGCCAGCTGTTCGAGCACCTCGGCCTCGGGCCGGTCGTAGACCGGGGTGGCCGGGGTCGCCTCGATCGCGGTGGCCAGCACCGTCGAACCGACGACATCGATCCGGCTGTACCCGAATCCGGCGAACCCGCGGTGCCTGCCCGCCGGGGGCATCGGATCGATCCGGTACGACAGCGCGGGCCCGATCCACACCGGGATCCCCGCGATCGCCGCGGCGGCCGTCAGATGGTTGTGCCCGCACAGGATCATCCGCACATCGGACCCCGCGAGGACCTCCGCCAGCCGGTCGGCGTCCTCGAGCTTGAGGAAGTCGACGGTGGCGATGGGCGACGGCAGGGGCGGATGGTGCAGCACCAGCACGGTGCCCCGGGGCGCGGGGGTGCGCAGCTGCACGCTCAGCCAGGCCAGCTGCTCGAGTTCGAGCCTGCCCTCGTGCCGCAGCGGCGTGGTGCTGTCCAACGCGATGATGCGCAGACCGGCGACCTCGACGATGCGGTCGTGGGGCAGCGTGGTGTCCACCGAGCCGGGAGCCAGGTCGAGCAGCTCCTCACCGAAGGCGCCACGTTCGTCGTGATTGCCCATGACGTAGACGATCTCGGCGCCGAGTTCGGCCGCGACCGGTTCGACGGCCGCCCGCAGCCGCCGGTACGCCTCGGGTGACCCGTTGTCGGACAGGTCACCCGAGAGCACCAGGGCGTCGACGTGCTGCCCGGCCTCGCGCAGGTGGGTGAGCACCCGGGTGAGGTTCGCGTCGGTGTCGACGACACCGTGGACGAGCTCACCGGCCGGGCGCAGGTGGGTATCGGTGAGCTGGACGATGGTCAGATCGCTCATGCGACCGGCAGGAGTTTGGTGCCCTCTGCCTGCGCAGCGGTCAACGTGGACTGCGGATCCTTGCCCTGGAACACGATGGCTTCGACGGCGTCCATCATGCCGTCGCGCATCTGCAGATAGTTGTTGCCCGGCATGGACACCCACGGCTCCATGTTCGCCAGCTGGGCGACGTTCGGCTTCAGCAGCGGATTCTTGGCGGCCCAGTCCTTGAGTCCGTCGGCCTGATCGAGCAGTCCGGTGCGCAGCGGCAGGTAGCCGATGTTCTGCGCGATCTTGATGTAGGACTCCTCGCTGGTGAGGAACTTGATCAGCTCCCAGGAGGCACGCTGCTTGGCCGGATCGTTGGACAGGATGTGCAGGCCCGCACCGGAATTCGTGGGCACGGTCGGCTTGCCTGCGAAGGACGGCATCGGCGCCGACCGCAGGTCCCACTTGTCCTTGGCGCCGGTGACGAAGGTGCCCTGGATGGCGCTGGTCTCGAGGATCATGCCGATCTCGCCGCGCGCGAACGCCTCGTAGCCCTGCTTCTGGTTCAGCTTGGGCATGCTGCCCGTGTTCACCAGGTCCTGCGCCATCTTGGTCACCTCGACGACGGGCGCGGAGGCGTAGGTGAGGGTGCGGCGGTCCTCGGCGATGACCCGGCCGCCGTTGGAGCGCACCAGCGACTGGAAGCACCAGTCCTTGGCGGTCTTGGTCAGGCAGTCGATGTAGACACCGCCCTTGCCGGTGCGGTCGGCGATCTGCTTGGACGCGGTCGCGACCTCGGCCCAGGTGGCAGGCGGCGTGGCCGGATCCAGACCGGCCTCGGTGAACAGCGAGGCGTTCAGGTACAGCACGGGGGTGGAGAACACGAAGGGCACGCCGTAGGTGTGGCCGTCCCAGTCGTCGAGGACGCGGGCGCGCGGGGCGTAGGCGTGTCGGCCGTCGAAGTTCTCGGCCACCTCCTGCTTGCCGACGAGGGTGTCGAGCGGCTTGGCCTGCAGCTGGTGCACGGTGAAGTCCAGGTCGGAGAAGCCGAGCTGGGCGACGTCGGGCGGGGTGCCCGCGACCATCTGGTTCTGGATGCTGGAGATGGTGTCGGTGGCCGGGTTCGGGCTGTTGCCCTGCGGCTTCTGCGCGGTGACCTTGATGTTGGGGTACTTCTTGCCGAAGTCGGCGATCAGCGCGTTGAACGTGTCGGTCCAGGCGCCGGCGAGCCCGTAGTTGTAGGACTCGAACACGATCGAGACCTGCTGGTCGGGCTTCAGCTCCGGAATCTGCGCGGTCGTCGTGGTGTCCGAGGACACGGTGCCGCCCAGACCGCAGCCGCTCAGGGCGACGGCGGTGGTGAACACCACGCCCAAGATGGGCAGGGTGCGTTTCATGGTGGTTCTCCTCATCAATGGTTCGTGCGGTAGTCAGGGGACGGGCACGGCAGCCGCGTCCTGGTTGGGGATCGACTCCGGTTGCGGCGCCTGCCAGGTCAGGCGCAGACCGGTGTCGGGATCGAACAGGTGGATGTCGGCGGGGTCGACCCGCACGGCGATGTCCTCGCCGACGCGCACCCCGGCCGGGCGCGGCGCGCGCACGCACAGGCTGGTGGTGCCCGCGTCGAGGTGCACCAGTTCCTCGCTGCCGAGGTTCTCGACCATCCGCACCCGGCCGCGGACGGCGCCGCCGGCGGGGTCGATGCGCAGGCGCTCCGGCCGGATACCCGCGATCACCGCGGTGGCGGTGTCGAGCTCGTCGGTGATGTCGAGCGCGGCGTCGACACCGTCGGCCGTCACGCGCAGGGCACCGCCGCGCGACTGGACGACCGCGGGGAACAGGTTCATCGGCGGCGAGCCGAGGAAACCGGCGACGAAGGTCGAGCGCGGCTGGTCGTAGAGCTCGGCGGGGGTGCCGCACTGTTCGACCCGGCCCTCGTTGAGCAGCGCGATGCGCGAGGCCATCGTCATCGCCTCGACCTGGTCGTGGGTGACGTAGAGGAACGTCGCGCCCAGTCGCTGGTGCAGGGCGATCAGTTCGGCGCGGGTCGCGCTGCGCAACTTGGCGTCCAGGTTCGACAGCGGCTCGTCCATCAGGAACGCGCCGGGATCGCGGACCATGGCGCGGGCCAGGGCGACGCGCTGGCGCTGGCCACCCGAGAGCGCGACCGGCTTGCGGTCGAGCAGCGCGGACAGCTCCAAGGTGGCCGAGACCTCGGCGACCCGCTGGGCGATCTCGGCGCGCGGCTTGCGCCGGGCCCGCAGCGGGAACCCGATGTTCTTGGCCACCGACAGGTGCGGGTAGAGCGCGTAGCTCTGGAACACCATCGCCAGGTCACGACGCTGCGGCGCCGCGTCGGTGACGTCGTTGCCGCCCACCAGGATGCGGCCCTCGCTCGGCTCCTCCAGCCCCGCGATCATCCGCAGCAGGGTGGACTTGCCGCAGCCACTGGGGCCGAGCAGCACCATGAATTCGCCGTCGGCGATGTCGAGGCTGACCTCGCGCACGGCGTAGTCGGTGTCGAACTTCTTCGACACCGCTTCGATCTGCAGTCGTGCCACGTCTCTCCTTCAGGCCGGCGCGGTGCCGGCGGTGATCCACTGCGACACGCCCGCCGCGATCGCGGGCGAGTCCTTGAGCCAGGTGAAGTGATCCAGGTGCTCGACCGCGGAGTTCTCGTCGAGGTGCCACTGGGTCACCGCGGCCGAGGGCATCCGCGAGACCAGGAAGTCGACATTGGACTTGGGGCCGAGCACGTCCTGGGACAGCGAGATCGCCAGCACCGGCAGGGTCATGTTCGCCAGCAGCGTGTTGTAGCGGCGCTTGCTGCCGCTGGGGCGGTAGTAGCTGGTCAGCGAGTGGATCGACCAGTCGACCATCACCCCGCCCGGCATCGGCGCCGGGATCAGCACGCCGCCGGGCCAGTGCCCCTTGATCCGCGACACCAGGCCGATCCACTGGATCTGGCTCAGTGCCTCGAACCAGCGGCGCGGGCCGAAGGCCCACCAGAACACGGTGCCGGTACCGATCACGGTGACCCCGGCGACGCGCTCGGGTTCGGCGGCGGCGAACAGCAGCGCGAGCTGGCCGCCCAGGCTGTGCCCGAACAGGTGCAGCGGCGCCTGCGGGAATCGCTCCTCGATCGCGGAAACGACGGCGGGCAGGTCGATCTCGAGCATTTCGCGGTAGCCGAAGTCGGTGTGCTCGCCGAGCGCGGGCTCGGCCTCGCCGTGGGCGCGCAGATCGCAGGTCACCACCGAGAGACCGGTGGCGTGCAGGGCCTTGGCCAGCGACTGGTAGTTGCGTGCCTTCATCGCCATGGCGGGCAAGATCAGCACCACCGGGGCGGTGGGGTCGTCGGCGGCCAGCCAGCGCACGGTGAAGCGCACGCCGTCGGCGGTGTCGACCGTGGTGGCGTCGGGCGTGGTCGTGGTCATCACTCGTCCGTTCCGGCGATGCGCACATCGCACACGTAGTCGAAGGTGAATTCGGCAGTGAGCACGTCGTTGTCGTCGAGCAGCTCGGCGCGGCCGGACAGCTCGAATCGGGCGGTCGCGGTCGCGGCCAGGACGGCGGCCAGGCCGTCGGGGTCCACGGTGGCGACGGCGCGGATGCGGCCGCGGGCCGGCTTGCGGTAGGCGGCGGTGCCGCCGC
>NZ_JBCGFB010000192.1:0-7431 GCF_038752175.1 Nocardia sp. No.11
ACGGCCCCGCCGACCGGCTTCGTTCACGCCGACCGGGCCGCGGTCGCGGCGAGACGGGCCCCGACGCCCGCCGAATCCGCGCCGAGCACCGGTCGACGCAGGATGCGGTCGTGCCGATCCGGTCCGTGGCCGGTCAACACCACCGGCACCCCGAGGCGGTGGGCGAGCCAGTCCGCCGGGTCCCCGACGACAGGCTCGAGGACCGGTGTCGCCGCCGACAGCAGGTCGGTGAGCCGTCGCTGGTGCTCGAGATCACGCCATCGGCCGGGCACCAGCTCGGCGACCGGGCCCGCCGTGGTCTCGTATGCCGCTGCGGCGCAGGCGGTTCCGGTGACATCGAGATGATTGACCACCAGCCCGTCGATCCCGCCACAGATGTCGACGGCGTAGCGCAACAGGATCGGATCGAGGTGCCCCTGCCGGAACGCACCCTGATAGGGGCCGGTGCCGTTGTGCGGCTCCGGGTTTCCCAACGGCGCTTCGGTCGGCAGCGGGCCCGCGCCGTGCCTGGTCATGTAGGTCCGGGTGACACCCAGCACGGTGGCGGTGCCGCCGATCCCGGCGATCATCGCGCGGGCGTGGCGCGGTTCCACCGTCGACCACGTGGTGTGCGGGTGCAGACCGCGCCATTCGTCGAGCAGCACTCCCTGCGCGCCTTCGAACACGAGCCTGCCGCGCGCCGCCGCCCGCGCGAGTTCGCCGTCGCCGGTGAGACGCACCGCCCCGGCGAAATCGCGGTACATCGCCACCAGCGCGTCGATCGATTCGTAGCCGTGCGCGCTGGGCCCGATCAACGCGTCGTAGTGCGCGGCCAGCCGGTCCAGCTTGCCGCGCAGGATCGCCGGCGTGCGGCAGTCGGCGACCGTAGGAGCCTCGTGTTTTAGTGCATACCAAGCCGTTTCACCGATGCCACGACCGCAGGAACCGTGCCGCGAGGAACCCCTCGCGTCCTCGCGGGCACGGTTGGCCGCGATGTGGATCGGCGTGGTGAGCAGGGCCCGGCCGTCGACGGCGAGCAGGCCCAGCGGATCGGGCACCCCCAGTGCCGCGAGCTGCTCGGATTCGGCGGCGAGCGCGATCGGTTCCACGAGCATGTGCCGCGAGAGCACGGTCGGCACCCCGTGGAAGGTTCCCGCACCGAACTGGGCGAAGGTGTGGTGACGGCCGTCGGCGACGACATTGTGCGCGGCCTGCGCACCGCCGTTGAATCGCACGACCGCCGCCACCCCGAGGCCGGCCTCCGGTGCGCACAGCCAGTCGACCGTCGCGCCCTTGCCCGCGTCACCGAAGCCCAGATCGACGACGACGAGATGTTCCGTACCGACCATGGCCGCGCTCCTTCCCTTCTCGCGTGTCACTTGCCGGGCGGCAGCGCGCGGATCCGCCTGGACGGTCTCGCCCCGAGGGCCCGGCCCACCGCGTCGGCCTCGTCCACCGACCCGACATCGCGCAGGTCGGCCAGCCCGGTGTCGACGTCGACCCGGTCCTCGCCCAGCCCGATGGTCAGCGCGATCAGTTCGCACACCGCGCCGGGATCGTCGAGCTTCAGGAAGTTCTGGCCGAGCAGGCCCCGCCAGTGGTCGGCGATCTCCGGATCCCGGTAGTAGGACGACTGATTCGGCAGGATGTAGTAGACGTGCCAGCGCTCGGCGAGTTCGCGATAGATCGACTCCACCGACACGTCGCGGCGCACGTGATCGCCGATGACCGCCCTGATGTGGCGGGCGGCCACGCGCGGCTTGTTCAGCTCGTCGCCGATGATGAACAGGTAGCCCCGCTTCCCGCGCTTGTCCCAGGCGTCGGTCGCGACGTGCTCGGCCAGGAAATAGGCTGCCAGCTCGTAGCTTTCGGACTTCTGCCCGCCACCGCCGCCCTCGAGCAGGATGGCCCGCAACTGCTCGTCCATCCGGTTGTCGGATTCGAACTGCCCGATCTGCAGCGGCACCCGGTCGGTGTCGGCGTCCCCGATCGCCCCGAACAGGATCTGCGGATCCTGCGCGTACCCCTTGCTCTTCAGCAGCCCGTGCAGCTTCCCGAGCTTGTCCTGCATGATCCGCGGCACCCGACCCATCGATCCGGTGACATCGAACAGCACCGCGACCGGCAGCGAATTCCCGTGCTCGGCCGAATCCCGGCACTCCCGCACACCCACGCCGAACGGATCGAGCAGCGGATGCGCGCACCAGGTGTCGTACGGCTGCTCCCGCATCTGCGCGGTGTAGCCGAAGTCGTCCTCCCCCGCGCGCGCCCGGAACGTCTTGCCCGCCCGGTACGCACTGTCATCCCAATGCCCATACCCCATCAGAACCACTCCCTCTCTGTATCGTTGTTTTAGTCTATTCAACCAAAACGATGATCGTCAAGAGACCCGGGCGCATCCCCACTGCCGACGATGATCCATCGCGTGCTCGGCGACCTGCGCCGGACCGACACCGTCGGCTCGGACACCACCCGGATCCCGTTGGGCGAGGCCAGGTTCGGCCCGCTGTCGCGCTCCGGCTGGGACCACCATGTGCGGCGATCCCGGGGTCATCCGCCGGGCCGCCGCACGGTAGCCGCGCTACTCGACCAGTCCCTCGGGCGTGAGCTCGAGAGTGCGGGTCACCCCGATGTCGTCGAGGAACCGCGCGTCGTGGCTGACCACGATGAGCGCGCCCTCGAAACTCGCCAGTGCCTGGGTCAGATGCGCCAGGCTGGGCAGATCGAGGTTGTTGGTCGGCTCGTCGAGCATCAGCAGTTTCGGCGCCGGTTCGGCGAGCAACAGGGTCGCCAGGGCGGCCCGCAGCCGTTCGCCGCCCGACAGCGCCGAGGCCGCGATATCGGCGTCGGCCCCGCGGAACAGGAAGCGCGCCAGCTGTCCCCGGATCTGCTCGGCGCTCGCGTGCGGCGCGGCGTCGGCGACGTTGTCGAACACGCTGCGGGTCTCGTCGAACACGTCGAGCCGCTGGGGCAGCAGCCGCCACGGCACCTTGGGCCGCTCGTCGACGATCCGGCGCAGCAGGGTGGACTTGCCCGCCCCGTTGCGCCCGGTCAGCGCGATCCGCTCCGGCCCGCTCACCCGCAGATCGACCACCGGGCCGTTGGCCAGGCGCGCCTGCTCGAGGGTGACGACATCCTGGCCCGGATACAACCGGGTACCGGGCAGGTCGATCCGGATCTCCCGGTCGGCCCGCACCAATTCCTCGGCCTGATCGAGGGTTTCGCGCGCGGAGTCGAGCTTCTCCAGATGCGAGGTACGCAACTTGCCCGCCGACACCTCGGCGGCGTTCTTGCGCAGCCCCGCCACGATCTTCGGCACCCGCTTGTTGTCCTGCATCTTCTGCGCGAACCGCTGTCTGCGGTCCAGTTTGGTCCGCGCCTCGACCAGTTCGCGGGCCTGCTTGCGGACATCGCTGCGGGCGTCGCGCACCGCCGCGCGCGCCGCCTCCTGTTCCTGCTCGACGATGCGTTCGTAATCGCTGAAATTGCCGCCGAAGGACCGGATCTCGCCTGCGCGCAGCTCGGCGATGCCGTCCATCCGGTCCAGCAGGTCCCGGTCGTGGCTGACCACCAGAACCGTGCCGGGGAACTGCCGGATCACCTCGTAGAGACGGGTGCGCGCGACCGCGTCGAGGTTGTTGGTCGGCTCGTCGAGCAGCAGCACGTCGGGCTCGCGCAGCAGTTCGGCGACCAGCCCGAGCAGCACGGTCTCACCGCCGGAGAGCGTGTCGAGGGTGCGGTCCAGGTCGTCGACCGACCCGGCGACGTAGTCCAGGCCCAGCTTGCCGAGCAGCGCGATCGCCTCGTCCTCGATCTGCCAGTGCACCCCGACGGTGTCGAAGTCCTCGGGTTCGCCCTCGCCGCGTTCGATGCGGTGCAATGCGGCCCTGACCTCGGCGATGCCCAGCACGGTCTCCACCCGCTGCCCGGTCTGCATCCCGAGGTCTTGGCGCAGGTAGCCGATCCGCCCCGGCGCCGTGATCGAGCCACGATTCGGGCGCAACGCGCCGGTGATCAGCCGCATCAGGGTGGACTTGCCCGCGCCGTTGCTGCCGACCAGCCCGATCTGGCCGGGGCCGACGACGGCGTCGAGCCCGTCGAACACGACGGTGCCGTCCGGCCAGTGGAAGGAGAGATCGGAAAAAGAAAGAGAGGTCATGCGGATCCCCTATGAGGTGCGACGGATACACGGTGCGCAGAATGCGGACCGTCCGGGAGCGCTACCTCAAGAAATCAACGCACGACTCCGATCGCCGGGAACAAGACCACTCATTGATAACACTCCGCCGCGCCCCCGCGCCACCCCTTTTTCCGGCACCGTGAGCTCGATCACCGGGTCCCACGGGACGCTAGCCTGGACGCCAGGCGATCCTCAGCCACCGGAGGCTGGATCAGGGACCGGAGGACCGATGACGGAGCCGAGACGAGTACGCGCCGCCGCACCGGCGGACGTGCGAGCCGCCGCCGACGCGCTCGGCGCGGCGTTCCAGCACGACCCGGTCATGGGCTGGATCCTGCCCGACGAGCACCGGCGCGCCGTCGGCCTGCCGCGGTTCTTCGCCACCATGGCCCGCCACATCTTCTTCCCCGCCGACGCCTCCGACCTCGCGGTGCGCCCGGACGGTTCCGTCGCGGGCGCCGCGCTGTGGACGCCGCCGGACCGCCAGCCCGCCGCAAGCGCCGAACTGCGCGTAGTGCCCGGCCTGATCCATGCGTTCGGGCGCCGCGTCGGCGCCGGCAAAACGGTCGGTGACCTGCTCAAGCAGCACCATCCCTCGACTCCGCACTGGTACCTGGCGATGATCGGCACCCGCCCCGAGGATCGTGGTGCCGGATACGGCCACACGCTGCTGCGCTCGCGGCTGGACCGGATCGACGCCGAGGGCGCGGCCGCCTATCTCGAATCCAGCAACCCCGACAATGTGCCGTACTACGAACGCTTCGGCTTCACGGTGACCGACGAGATCCGCATCCCCGGCGGCCCGCCGCTGTGGCTGATGTGGCGCGCGGCTACAGCTTGACGATCGAGGTCACCGGGTAGTCGCCCTGATGCTCGCGGCCCTGCAGGAACTCGAGTTCCAGGACCACGGCGGCGGCGACCACCTCGGCGCCGACCTCCCGGAACAGCGCGGCCGCGGCGGCGAGCGTGCCGCCGGTGGCGAGGACGTCGTCGAGCAGCAGGATGCGCTTGCCCGCGAGCTCCACCCCGTCGGCCGGGATTTCCAGTGCGGCGGAACCGTATTCGAGCTGGTACTCGCGCGACACGACCGGCGGCGGCAGCTTGCCGCCCTTGCGGATGGCGAGCACGCCGGTGCCGAGGGTGGCCGCGACGCCTGCGCCGAGCAGGAACCCACGCGCGTCCACGCCGGCGACGATGTCGGCGTCGGGGACCACGGCGGCGAAGCAGTCGATGACCGCGCGGAAGCCCTCGGCGTCGGCGAACACCGGAGTCAGATCGGCGAAACGCACGCCCGGCGTGGGGAAGTCGTCGTGCCAGCGGGTCAGCCGCGACACCGCGTCGGCGGCCTTGCTGGTCCGCGCGCTGACCTGGTCGTCGGACTCGACCACCGCGTGCTTGCTCATCGACACCTCTCCCTCACGGTCACGCCCCGCGTGACTGTCACCACTGCTCATCGCTGCAACACCCAGCGATCCATGTTCCATCCGGTTCC
Source organism: Nocardia sp. No.11 (assembly GCF_038752175.1). NCBI lineage: Bacteria > Bacillati > Actinomycetota > Actinomycetes > Mycobacteriales > Nocardiaceae > Nocardia > Nocardia sp. No.11. Next base: position 5,652 of record NZ_JBCGFB010000192.1, read on the forward strand.
GGCCTGGGTCGGCCCGGCGATCCCGTTCTGCATGCCGGTGCCGAAGGCGATCAGGCGCGGGGTCGCGAACAACGGGATGCTCGGCAGCTGCGCCCACAGCAGGTTCTCGGCCTCGGTCAGCAGGTTCAGCGTCACGGTCGAGTTCGTCTCGCCCGCAAGCTGATCGGTGATCGCATCGTAGCGACCGTTGGCGAAACCACCGACATCGAGGCCGCTACCGGCCCGCAACGCCGCGAACGCGGCCACCCCGGTGGTCGAGCCTGCCGGACCGGGGACCGCAGCGGTGCCGCCGAGCACGGCGTCGACCGCACCCTCGGCCAGTCTGGCCGGTGTGAAATCCGGTGCGCCCGCGTCGACCACGGTGATGCCCGCGCCGCGGCACGACTCGGCGATCATGGCCACGGTCTTCGCCCGGCGCGCGTCCGGCGCCTGGTAGCCGATCCGGACAGTCGGCTGCGCGGCGCGCGCCGAGGCCAACGTCGCCGTCGCGGCGGGGATGTCGGCACCCTTGTAGCGGTCGGCCGCGCCGATCACGGCCGGATAGTACAGCGAATCCTGCTGCACGACATGGGCGTTCAGCGGACCCGCGCCGAGTCCGCTCTTCGGCACCTCGCCCGCCTTGCCCAGCGTGTCGAACAGCGCCTGGCGCGGCACACACTGGGCGAACGCGCGGCGCACCTCGACGGGGCCGAACACCCCGCCGGTGGCGAGCACGAGCTGCTCGGCGCTGCGACTGGCGACCGTCTGCTCGTCGAAGCCGGCCAGCGCCAGGTCGGCGACCGACCCGGCGCCCAGGTCGACCACGCCGAACGCGTTCTCCTTCGCCTTGGCCGCGTAGTCGGTGCCCTTGGGCCACACCACGATCCGGCTGGTCGCCGGCGGGCTGCCCCACCACTTCTCGTTCGCGACCAGGACCAGACCGTCCTTCGCGGTGAAGGATTCGATCCGGTACGGCCCCGACGACGGGAACCTGGTCAGGTCGAGCGAGCCCGCCTTCATGGTCCAGCCCGCGTTCCAGAAGTCGGCGATCCGGCCCAGCACGGCCCCGTCCCCGGTCTGCAAGGCGCTCACTACGCTCGGCACGCCGACCGCCTGCGCCACCACGTGCGCGGGCATCAGCTCGGCGGCGGTGAACAGGGTCCGCCACGGCAGGTAGTGCCTGCCGGGGCGGAACACCACGGTGGCGTCCTTGGAGCCCGGCTGGCAGTCGACCCGCTCGATGTCGGCGTAGCCCGCGGTGCTCGCGGCGTCGAACAGCGGAACCGGGCCGCGGTCACCCGGGCGGGTGAACCGGCCCGAGCGCGCCGACCAGGCCAGCACCAGATCGTCACAGGAGGTCTTCACCCCGTCGGAGTACACCCCGTCCGGGTTGAGCCGGTACTGCACGGTCTGCGTCTCGCCCGGCACTTCCTTCGCGGTACCGGCGTCGGTGTCGGCGACCTGCTGACCGTCCGGTCCGGTGTAGAAGAACCCGGTCAGCACCCGGCCGAACACCGCGGCCGCGCCGCTGCTCGCCCCGAGCGTGCTGCCGCCGTTGTAGCTGGCGACCGCCGCGTCGACGGCGTACCCGATGGAGGGCACCTGGTTCTTGCTCGAGCACCCCGCCACCAGGCCGGTGCTCACGGCCGCCGTGGCCAGCACGGTGATCAGTCGAATCGTGCCGCGTCGCATGATGAGACCCCCTGCTGTCGCCGTCAGTTCCTTCTCTTGTGCCGCTTCCCGCTGGGCCGGGCGCCCGGCCGCGGGGCTCCGGCGTCGCTCGGACGCGGACCGCGCGGCA
>NZ_JBCGFB010000193.1:0-7351 GCF_038752175.1 Nocardia sp. No.11
CGACGGGCCCCGCCGACACTGTTCGGCGGGGCCCGTCGGCGTCGGTAGCGGTGCGCGTGCCGAGGACTAGCCGGTCTCCTCGGTCAGCAGCCCTGATCGGGCGAGCACGGCCGCCGCGTCGGCGGCCCGGCGCGCGTGGTCGGCGGTGACTGGTTCGTGGGTGACGAAGAGCCGGTGGAACAGGGGCGCGACGGCGAACCGGACGACTTCGGTTCCGCTGACCGCTGCGACGAGTTCACCGCGCGCGATCGCCCGGTCGACGATCACCGCCGCCTCGGCGTGCCGGGCGGCGTAGTAGGCGCGCAGGGCATCGGCGGCGGCAGGGTGCTGCATGCCGGCCGCGATGAAAGAGGTTGCCACGGGCGCTGATTCGGGATCGGTGAAGCCGGTGCGTAACAGCTCGGTGAGGGCGCGCAGGTCGCCGGTGAGACTGCCGGTGTCCGGGATCGCCCACGGCAGGCCCGCTGCGCGGTCGAGTGCGTCGGCGATCAAGCCCTCGGGACCGCGCCAGCGCCGGTAGACGGTGGTCTTGTGCACCCCTGCCCGCTGCGCGACGGCGTCGACGGAAAGGCCCTGGTAGCCGTGCTCGGCGAGCTCGGCCGTCGTCGCGTCGAGGACGGCCTCCCGCACCCGGGCGCTGCGCCCACCGGGGCGCCGTTGCGGTTCCAAAATCTACTCCTGTTGCGTTAGTGGGCGAGCCTTTGTACATTTAAAGCTACACAAGTAGCGATTGGAGCGCTGTTTGACCACTCAACTAACCATGCGGGGCGTGTCGAAGTCCTATGCCGACCGGCTGGTACTCGACGCGATCACCGCGACCATCCGGCCCGGCGAGCGAGTCGGCATCGTCGGGGAGAACGGCGCGGGGAAGTCGACCTTGCTGCGCCTGCTCGCCGGTGCCGAGTCCGCCGACGCCGGATCCATCACCGTCACCGCCGACGGCGGCGTGGGTCACCTCGCCCAGACCCTGACCGGCGACACCGTCGAGGCGGCGGTCGAGCAGGCGCTGGCGGAGCTGCGCGGGCTCGACCGCGCGATGCAGGCCGCCGCCGAAGCGCAGGACATGGACCGGTACGGGGAATTGCTCACCCGATTCGAGGCCAGGGACGGGTACGCGGCCGACGCCAGGGTCGAGGCGTCGATGCACGGACTGGGGCTGGCCGGGATCGATCGATCGCGCCGCCTCGACAGTCTCTCGGGTGGGGAGCGGGCCCGGCTCGGCCTGGCCTGTCTGCTCGCCGCCTCGCCGGAGGTGCTGCTGCTCGACGAACCGACCAATCACCTCGACGACAGCGCGCTGACCTGGCTCGAGGACCGGCTGCGCACCCACAACGGCACGGTCGTGCTGGTCTCGCACGACCGGATCTTCCTCGACCGGGTGGTGACCGCGATCCTCGAGGTGGCCGACCGCGGCCTGACCCGGTTCGGGGGTGGGTACAGCGGATTTCTCGCCGAGAAGGCGGCCGCGCGCGTGCGCTGGGAGCAGGCGTACACGCAGTGGCGCACCGAGATCGGGCGGCTGGAGGAGTTCGCGACCACGACCGCCCTGCAGGTGGCGCACGGCCGGGCGATGACCGACAACAACAAGATGGCCTACGACCGCAACGCCGGGCGGGTCCAGAGCTCGGTCGCTTCCCGGGTGCGCCGGACCGCCGAGCGTCTGCGCCGGTTGCGCGAGCAGCCGGTGCCCTGCCCGCCCGAACCGCTGCGGTTCCGTGGACGATTCGCGGCGGCCGGGTCGGGCGCGGAGTTCACCGTCGGTCCTGTGACGCTGGGCGCGCGGGGACGGCTGCTGATCCACGGTCCCAACGGCGCGGGCAAATCGACGCTGCTCGACGCGATCCACGCGGCGGCGCCGGACCGGATCGGATATCTGCGGCAGGACGAACGTTTCGATCCGGACCGCAGCGTCACCGAGACCTACGGGTTCGGCCGGGCCGCGCTGCTGGGGACCGGGCTGTTCGCGTCCGACCTGCTGGATCGTCCGGTGGGTAGCCTGTCGGAGGGACAGCGGCGCAGGCTGTCGCTGGCGCGGGTGCTCGCCGGCGAACACGATCTGCTGCTGCTCGACGAGCCCACCAACCATCTCTCGCTCACTCTGGTCGACGAGGTGGAACGCGCGCTGCGCGACTATCGGGGCGCGGTGGTCGTGGTCTCGCACGATCGGGCGCTGCGCCGGCGGTTCCGGGGAATACAGAAGGGAATTCAGGACTTTGGCTGACATCGTGCAGGTGGTCGAGGTGCCGGGCGCGCCGTACGGGGTGACGATCGGGCCGGACGACGCGGTGTGGTTCACGCTGGTCGCCCAGGGTGCTGTCGGCCGCTACGCCGACGGCGAGGTGCGAGTCTTCCCGCTCGAGCCGGCCGACGGACAACCGACGGTGATCGTCACCGGACCCGACGAGGCCCTGTGGTTCACCGAATTCCAGGGCGGACGGCTGGGTCGGCGCACCCTCGACGGCGCCGTCACGAGCATCGCCCTCGACGGACCCTACGGGGTGTGCGCCGGACCCGGCGGGGCGCTGTGGTTCACCGCGTTGCAGGCAAGCCGGGTCGGGCGGCTCGCCGCCGACGGCACCGTCGAGTACGTCGACGTGGACGGGATGCCGTCGATGATCACCGCGGGATCCGATGGCGCACTGTGGTTCACGGTGAATCAGGGCAACGCGATCGGCCGGGTCGACCAGGCCATGGCACTCACGATGTTCCCGCTGCCGACACCCACCGCCGCCCCCGTCGGGATCGCGGCCGGACCCGACGGCGCGGTGTGGTTCACCGAGATCGGGGCGGGCGCGATCGGGCGCATCGAGACCGACGGCACTGTCACCGAATTCGCGCTGCCCGACCCGGCCGCACGCCCCCACGCGATCGTCGCGGGCCGCGACGGCGCGCTGTGGTTCACCGAATGGGCGAGCGGAAAGCTCGGCCGGATCACCACCGGGGGCGAGATCGACCACCTGACCTTGCCCGGCGCTGAACCGCACGGACTCACTGTCGACCCGCGCGGCCACCTCTGGATCGCCATGGAATCCGGTGCGCTGGTGGAGGTCTCACCCGGCTGAGGACCGCAATCGCTCGAGCAGCGCGCGGAGCCCGGGCGCGGTCGGTGCCGTCGCCGCATCGATCGTGCCCAGCGGTACCTCGAGCATCCGCAGTGGATAGCCGTCACCGGTCACCACGCCGGTGTCGGCGAAGCCGAACGCGGCGAGCAGGCGTGCGACGCCGGTGCCGGTGTGCTCGGTTTGCGCGTAGACGCGGGTGGTCGGCCGGGCCGGGTCGGCCGTGTGGATGTCGAGCAGGACCTCGGCGAGATGATCGATGTAGATCTGCGAGATGGTCAGTGGGCTGGCGCCGAGCCTGCCGCGGAACCCGCGGAGCAGACCGACCGAGAACAGCACCACCGCGTTGGACCATTCGCCCGGCCTGCTCAGGTGCAGACCGCGCAGCTGCGCGTCGGTCAACCCGCCGGTCCGGCAATAGGCGGCCTCGCCCAGCCGGTTCAGCGGCAGGATGCACGAGAAGCCGACCGGCACGAAGGTGCCGTCGACACTGGCCTCGATCAGGCTGTAAGCGAGTGGATTGACCTGATGCACACTGAGATTGCGCTGCCGGATCAGATCGAGCGGGGTCGCGAAACCGGACCGGGCGAAGGCTTCCCGGTTGATCTGGCACAGCGTATCCAGGTCGCGATCGTCGAGATGGCGCACGCGGTAGTCGAGCTGTGGTGTCGCATCGCTGTCGCCGGTCATACGTCTCCCATAGTGCGAGGTGAGGTCGGGCAGCAGCCCGCTCTCGTCGATGATCCCGGCCAGCACGTCGATCGGTTCACGGCCCGCGAGCCTGCCGACCACCAGCGACAATCCGCGCAATCCGGCCGCGATCACGACGGTGAAGAGGACGAAACCGAGCCAGTCGCTGTTGGTGACCACCGGCAGCGCGTCGATGCCCCGCTTGACCGGGTCGGCGAGCTCGAGCGAGCTGAACACCCCGGCGGTGGCCGTGCTGACCGTGAGGATGTAGTGATTCGGCTTGCGCGCGGCCAGGATGACGGCCCGGGCGGCGCGTTCGCGCCAGTGCCGGAACGCGACCCGCGCCCCGTGGTACGTCGGCATGGCTCGTCTCCCCCCCCCGTGGATCGGACCGAACGCAGTGGGATGCGAGTACCCGATGGTGCGTCGGTTCACACCAACGATGTCGGCCGCGCGCACGAATGCTGTTGTCCGCGCGGCCGTGTGAGACGCGTCAGGGCGTGGTGAGCGCCTTCACGACAGCGGTGCCGAAGCCGAGGTCGTTGCTGGTCGGGACCCGGGTATAGGTGCCATTGGTCTGCTGCGCGAGGGTCTGCAGGGTTTGGGTGCCCTGACCGCCGATCACGACGACATCGATCCGGACGGGTTTGCCCGCGGTCGTTGCGGCGGTGATCTCGTGGACGAGGGCGGTGCCGGTCAGGGGCGAGTCGTCATCGGGACCGTCGGTGACGACCAGGATCGAGTTGGTCCGGCCGGGGGAGTAGGCGGCGACCGCGGCACGGTAGGCGGCGAGCAGGCTCGGGTAGGCCTGATCGGTGGTGCTCTGGGTCGCCTTGGTGCTGGTGACCGCCGACCCCACGGCATTGCGCTGGGCGTCGGTCAGCAGGCCGGTGGGGACCTGCACCTTGTAGGGGGTGGTGCCGTCGAGGTTCTTGCCGAAGGTCCACAGCCCGAGGCCGAAGTCCGGCGGCATCACCGTCAGCGTCGAGGCCAGGGCCGCGCCGGCGTTCGCGAGGCGGGTGGTCGAGCCCTCGGCGGTGCCCATCGACGACGACACGTCCAGCAACACCGTCGCGTTCACGCCCAGCACCGGATCGGCCAGGGTGGACTGCACCTTCTGCAGCGCCGCCTTGTCCGGGTTCGGCGGCGCGGACCCGATGGCCGGGCCGAAACCATCGGTGGCCAGGGCGCCCGCCTGCTCCGGGGCGCGCAGGAAGTCGATGAAACGGGAGGCGATGAGGTTCTGGGTCTTGTCGACCCAGGGACCCGACAGCAGCGCGGCGGGATAGTCCGCCAGCGGCGCGGTGCCGACGGGCCGGAACGCGGTCAGGCCGCCGGTACCGAGCTGCTGGGCGGTCGCGGCGACGGCGTGCACCTCGTCGGCGGTGGGGTCGGCACTGATGGCGGCCATCGCGGTCATCAGGTCGGCGGGTGTCTGGGCGCCCGCGGCCAGTCCGGAGATCGCGGCCACGACCTGGCCGGATCCGGCGGCCTGCGCGGTCAGCGGTTCGGTGCCCGAGACCGCGCCGCCGATCGCGGCGGCCGCCGCGGTGGTGGCATCGCCCGCGGGCAGGGCCATCCGCAGGCCGCCCCAACCGGACAGGCCGAGCTCGTCGAGCGAGCCCTGTTGCAGGCGTGGCAGATCGGACCAGGCGATCCGATGCTGTTCGAGGGCCTGGCGCAGCGCGTCGGGCACAGCCAGCACGATCGGGCTGGTGGCGATGGAGGCGGGCGTGCCCTCGATCAGGCCGGGTACCCGCACGAGTTCGATCGATCGGGTCGAATCGGCGATCCACAGCCCCGGCTTGGGTCCCAGCGCCGGGTCCCACTTCCCGGGATCGGCCAACCCCGCCACCACGGCGGCCGACGGCCGGGCCGACACCTTCACCTGGGCGCAGTGATCGCGCACCCGCGGCTTGGTCGCGTTGTAGCGATCGGCGGCGGCGCGGACCGGGCCCGCGATCGCCGGGTCGACCGTCACGTCCAGCGACGCCGGTCCCTCCACGCATTCGGCGGCCGCCGCGACGTCGGTGCTCGCGGCGCGATCGCTGAGCTGGAACCAGGCGAAGACGGCCACGAGTATCAGCACGAGTACCGATGCCGCGATAACCGGACCTTTGCTGATACTTCGAGATCTGGTCCCGCTGCGATGAGTACCCACGTGGCAAGTTTAAGGAGTCGTGACCGGGCCGCCGCACGGTGTACACCGATGCGCATCGGCGCTGGTCACGACCTCGGGCCGGGTGTCACGACGGACACCCGGCCCCGGCCGGTCACTCGCGGATCACCCGTCCGCGGTCGTATTCACGGCCGCCCCAGACCCCCGACTGGCCCGTCTGCGCCGCGTACTCGGTGCACCCCGCGAGCAACGGGCAACCGGCGCAGATCCGGCGGGCGTAGTCGAAGTCCTGCGATGGATACGGGAACCACGCCTCGTGGTTCGGGTCGCCACGGCAGGCCGCGCGATGCCACTGCCCGGAGTCGGACAGAGTCAGCAGTTCGGTCAGTGCGAGGTCGGTGGTGGTCACGGCGCGTACTCCTTCCAGATCCGGCGCTGGGTGCGGGCCAGCGGGTCGGGAGCCTTGGGCTCCCACAGCAGCCGCATCCCCGCTTCCTCCGGGGTGCGGTCGGCCTTGCTCGTATTGCAGGGGCCGCAGCAGGCGATCAGGTTGCCCCAGGTGTTCGGTCCGCCCCTGCTGCGCGGGCGGATGTGGTCGACGGTCTGCGCCCAGTCGTCGCAGTAGCCGCAACGGTGCTTGTCACGGCGCAGGACGCCGGCCAGCGTGGCGCGGCTGTCCTCGCCCACCGGGGCGACGTGGCCCAGGTAGACGTAGCGCACGAGGCGGATCGTCTCCGGCAGGCCGATGACCAGGTGCTGGGACCGGATCGGGAACCGCGGCGCCCGTTCGATGACGGTCTCCGCGGCGCCGCTGATCAGCAGTGTCACGGCCCGGTCGGCGGTGATCTCGTCGAGGGCTTCGTAGCTGGCGTTGAGCACGAGCACCCTGGTGCGTATCCAGGTGTCGGAGGTGGGCGCCATCGGGTCGACGGCATGACGGATCGTCATGGGAATCACCATGTTTCGGGAGAGAAAGGCGAACGACGGTCGAAGGGGAGCGGCTACCGCGTCAGTGTGCGAACCGGAGACGGGCCATGGCATCGGGGCCCGCGTTCGACACGCTGTGGGCCGAACCGGCGCGGCGGTAGGTCTTTTCGGACTGTCGCCGTGGCGCAAGGGTTTTCATGGCCGTCTCCTCCTCTCGGGGTGTCTCGTCGGTCTCGCCGTGTCGCGAATGACCGGCGTGGAATTCATGGTGACATACGGCGCGCCGGATGTCGGCTGATTTATTTCCGGTAACGCTCCGATACCGACGGAAACCCTGAACCGGCAGGTCGCGATACATTTTCGGGGTGAGGTGCCCGTCGGGCGCACCGATCGCGAGGAGTGGTGCTCATGCGGACAGCGCTGATTCCGGCCACCGTGGTCTGCGCGGTGGCCCTGCTCCTCCCCGGCTGTGGCGCCGATTCGGGTGGCACGAGCGCGCCCGCCGATCGGCCGAGTCCGACCCTGCCCGCGCCCGGCTCGGCGTCCTCGGTCGAGC
>NZ_JBCGFB010000194.1:0-7251 GCF_038752175.1 Nocardia sp. No.11
CCGGCCGCGAACCGGCCGCTGCGCGGCCGCCCCTCCTCGAGGTCGGGGGTGCGGGGTCGGGCGAGCGGAGGCTACCCGTTGGTAGGTAAGTGCCCAGCTGCGGTTTATTCTTCCCGTCATGCCGTATTTGGAGCGCTCCGGTGATGTGTTCGTCCTGTACCTCGGGAACGAGGGGGAGGCCGACAACGAGAACCGTTTCTCGCCGGGTTGGATCGATGCCTTCCACGCCGCCCTCGACGAGGTCGAGGCGTCGGAGGGTGCTGCCGCGCTGGTCACGGTGGCGACCGGCAAGTACTACAGCAACGGTCTCGACACCGACTGGCTGTTCGGCAACCTGGACAAGATCCACGGCTACCTCGACCGGGTGCACACCCTCTACACCCGCCTGCTGACCTTCCCGATGCCCACCGTCGCCGCGATCAACGGCCACGCGTTCGGCGCGGGCGCGATGCTGGCCTCCTCGCACGACTTCCGTGTGATGCGCGGTGACCGCGGCTTCTGGTCGCTCCCCGAGGTGCACCTCGGCATGCCCTTCACCGTCGGCATGAACGGCCTGCTCAAGGGCCGGCTGAGCAACCAGGTGTGCGTGCAGGCGATGACCACCGGCCACCGCTTCGCCGCCGACGAGGCGATCGCCGCGGGCATCGTGGACGCGAAGGCCGACGCCGAGGAGGTGCTGCCCGCCGCGATCGGGCGCGCCGCCGCGCTGACCAGCCTGCGCAAGCCGATCACCCCGATCATCAAGACCGCGCTGCACGCCGAGACCCTGGCCGCGCTGGCCACCCCGGTCACCGCCGAGAACCTGCCGTTCGGCAGCTGACTCCCGCGCCGGTGCGCCCCGGACCGCCGCTGATGCGAGACTGGGGGGTATGGCACCCTCGCGCACCGGCGAATTCTCGGCCACCGCCTCCGATGCCGCGATCGCCGCGGCATCGGAGGAGCTGATCGGCCTCTCGCACGCGATCCACGCCGAACCCGAGCTCGCTTTCGCCGAGACGCGCAGCGTCGCCAAGATCCTCGCGCCCCTGGCCGAGCGCGGTTTTCTGATCACCACCGGCGTCGCTGGCCTGCCGACGGCCTTTCGCGCCGTCTACGGCAGCGGCCCGCTGACCGTCGGTATCTGCGCCGAATACGACGCGCTGCCCGAGATCGGGCACGCCTGTGGGCACAACATCATCGCCGCCTCCGCGGTGGGCGCCGCGATCGGACTGGCCGAAGTCGCCGATCAGCTCGGTCTGACCGTCGTCGTGCTCGGCACGCCCGCCGAGGAGAGTGGCGGCGGCAAGGTCCTGATGCTCGAGGCGGGCGCCTTCGACGACATCGCGATGGCGATGATGGTCCACCCCGGCCCCGCCGACATCGTCGGCGCGCGCTCACTGGCCCTGGCCGACCTGTCGATCGTCTTCCACGGCCGCGAGGCGCACGCCAGCGCCGCACCGGAGCTCGGCCGCAACGCCGGTGACGCGGTGACCCTGACCCAGGTTGCCGTCGGCTTGCTGCGCCAGCATTTGCGCCCTGGCCAGCAACTGCACGGTATAGTCGCTGACGGTGGCGTAGCCCCCAACATCGTGCCCGGACGGGCGGAGTTGCTGTACTACCTCCGCGCGGCCGATTCCGCGTCACTCGACGACCTGATGCGACGAGCGAAGGCGTGTTTCGAGGCGGGCGCCCTGGCAACCGGCTGCACTCACGACATACGGACGCTCGCGCCCACCTATACCGAGCTCACCCCCGACCCGGTTCTCTCGGCTGTCTACCGCGCGCAGATCACCGGATTGGGCAGGGTGCCGATCGCGCCCGAGCTCGAGGTGCTGCGTCCGCTCGGGAGCACCGACATGGGCAACGTCACCAACGTGATCCCCGGTATCCATCCGGTGATCGGCATCGACGCCGGTGGCGCGGTGACCCATCAGCCGGACTTCGCCGCCGCCGCGGTGAACGCCTCGGCCGATCGCGCGGTGCTCGACGGCGCCCGCGCACTGGCGCGTACCGCTGTCGCGATAGCGCGCGATGAAGTACACAGGGACAGGTTGTTGCAACGGCTGGTCGAACGACAGGAGGACATTCGGTGAGCATTTCCGGCTATTCGGGCACCGCGCGCGCAGGCGCCGACGCGCTATCGATGGGCGTGGGAGCCCACTCGATGATGCGTGAGAACGCGGTCTGTCCGACCATGCCGGACACCGAACGAACCGATATGCCAGGAGCGGAGATCGTCGACGCGTGGCTGGCCGAGCACACCGCCGACCTCGTGCAATGGCGCAGGCACATCCACGCCAACCCCGAGTTGTCGCGCGCGGAGTTCGCCACCACCGAGTTCGTCTCGGGGTGGCTGACCAAAGCGGGTCTGAGCTGGGACGTACTGCCCGGCGGCACCGGCCTGATCTGCGATCTGGGGCCGACCGGCACGCGGCGCATCGCCCTGCGCGCCGACATGGACGCGCTGCCGATGCAGGAGTTCACCGGTCTGAGCTTCGCCTCGACCGTGCCGGGCGTCTCGCACGCCTGCGGGCACGACGCGCACACCACGGTGCTGCTCGGTACCGCGCTGGCGCTGGCCGAGGCCGAGCACACGCTGCCGGTCGGGGTGCGGCTGGTGTTCCAGCCCGCCGAGGAAGTGATGCCGGGCGGTGCGCTCGACGTCGTCGCCGCGGGGGCGATGCAGGGCGTCGACCGGATCTTCGCGCTGCACTGCGACCCCCGGCTGGAGGTCGGCAAGGTCGGCCTGCGGACCGGGGCGATCACCTCGGCCGCCGACACCGTCGAGCTGGTGTTGGACTCGCCGGGTGGGCACACCTCGCGCCCGCACTTGACCAGCGATCTGGTCTACGCGATCGGCACGGTCATCACCGGCCTGCCCGGGCTGCTGAGCCGTCGGGTGGATCCGCGCACCAGCACCGTCATGGTGTGGGGCGCGGTCAGCGCGGGCAAGGCGCCGAACGCGATCCCGCAGACCGGCATGCTCACCGGCACCGTCCGCACCGGCGACCACGCCACCTGGCTGCTGCTGGAACCGCTGGTCCGCGAGATCGTCGACGGCCTGCTGGCGCCGACCGGCGTGCGCTACCAACTCAACTACAAGCGCGGCGTGCCCCCGGTGGTCAACGACCCCACCTCGGCCCTGATGTTCGAGAACGCGGTTCTGGCGATGGGCCCCGACGCCCTGGCCGACACCCCGCAGTCCGGCGGCGGCGAGGACTTCTCCTGGTACCTGGAGGAAGTTCCCGGCGCGATGGCCCGCCTTGGCGTCTGGTCCGGCACCGGCGACCAGCTCGACCTGCACCAGCCCACGTTCGACATCGACGAACGCGCCCTGGCCGTAGGCGTCCGCACCTTGACGAACATCATCCTTCAGGCATGAGCAGCACAGAAGCACATGGGTAACTCACCGGGTACGGGCTGACCCGACCCACTCCTGACCGCCGGCCGCCGACACAACGTCGGCGGCCGGCGAGTCCGGGCAAAATACGCGGGGAGGCGGTCAAGCGCCGGGGCCGACGTTCTTGCTGTTGCGGGTGCGCAGGGCGTGGACGTAATCCTCTGGGGCGCCCGCCTTCTCAGCCGCNGCCGGGGCCGACGTTCTTGCTGTTGCGGGTGCGCAGGGCGTGGACGTAATCCTCTGGGGCGCCCGCCTTCTCAGCCGCGTCGGCGATCACGCCGATGTAGCGCGCCGAGGGCAGTCCGCCCTCGTAGGCGTCGAGGACGTACAGCCACGCCAGCCGGGACTCGCCCTGGGTGCCGGTGACCCGGATCCTGATCTTCTTGTGGATACCGAAGTCCGAGCCTTCCCAGCGGTCGAGGCGTTCCTCGTCCTCGGGGGAGACGTCGTAGAGCACGACGAATACCCGGGAGCCCGGATCCTCGACGACGGTGGCCAACGGCCCTTCCCAGCCGATGTCGTCACCGGCGAAGGTCAGGCGCCAACCTTCCAGCCACCCGGTCCCGGACATGGGCGAATGCGGGCAGCGTTCCAGCATCTGCGTCGAGTCCATGTTGGACCCGTAAGCGGCATAGATCGGCACCTGACGAACTGTAGCCAATAACAGCAGTGGAATTCCTGTCTCCCACCCAGATCGGCTGACGGTCACAGTCGTGGCGGGCCTCGACACGCCGAACTTGTTCACCGATCCGACCCCGAACCGTCACAGCGCACCTGAAATGATGGGGTGACAGTACGGACGGGTCCTCACAAGGGACGCGGCTGATCAGGCGAATACAGGGAGCGTGGCTGTGGCACGGATTGCGATCATCGGTGGCGGACCGGCGGGATACGAGGCGGCGCTGGTGGCCGCCCAGCACGGGGCCTCGGTCACCCTGGTCGACGCCGACGGCATCGGCGGCGCGTGCGTGCTCTGGGACTGCGTTCCCTCCAAGACCTTCATCGCCTCCACCGGTCTGCGCACCGACCTGCGCCGGGCTCGTGATCTGGGCATCACCCTCGACGCCAGCCAGGCGCAGGTGCACCTGCCCGAGGTGAACGGCCGTGTCAAGGCGCTCGCGCTGGCCCAGTCCGCCGACATCCGCGCCAAGCTGCAGGCCGCCGGGGTGCAGTTGCTGGCGGGCCGGGGCGAATTGGTCGGTCCCGCCGCCGGATTGGCGCACCGCGTCAGGGCCACGCTGGCCGACGGCAGCGCCGAGGAGTTCGAGGCCGAGGTCGTGCTGATCGCGACCGGCGCCAGCCCGCGCGTGCTGCCCGGCGCCGAGCCCGACGGTGAGCGCATCCTGAACTGGCGCCAGCTCTACGACCTGCAGGAACTGCCCGAGACGCTGGTGGTGGTGGGTTCCGGCGTCACCGGCGCCGAGTTCGTCTCCGCCTACACCGAGATGGGCGTGCGGGTGAAGCTGGTCTCCAGCCGCGACCGCGTGCTGCCGGGCGAGGACGCCGACGCGGCGCTCGTGCTGGAGGACGCGCTGGCCGAGCGCGGCGTGGAACTGGTCAAGCACGCCCGCGCCGACGCGGTGGAGCGCACCGCCGACGGCATCGTGGTGAAGCTGTCCGACGGCCGTACCGTGACGGGTTCGCACGCGCTGATGACCGTGGGTTCCACCCCGAACACGCAGAGCCTGGGCCTGGACCGGGTCGGCATCGAGCTCGATCGCGGCGGATACCTTCGCGTCGACCGGGTTTCGCGCACCTCGGTGCCCGGCATCTACGCGGCGGGCGACTGCACCGGCCTGCTGCCGCTGGCCTCGGTAGCCGCCATGCAGGGCCGCATCGCGATGTATCACGCGCTGGGCGAGGGCGTGAGCCCGATCCGCTTGAAGACGGTGGCCTCGGCGGTGTTCACCCGCCCGGAGATCGCGACCGTCGGCGTCAGCCAGACCGCCATCGACAACGGCGAGGTGCCCGCCCGCACGGTGATGCTGCCGCTGAACACCAATCCGCGCGCGAAGATGTCGGGGCTGCGGCGCGGTTTCGTCAAGATCTTCTGCCGCCCGGCGACCGGCGTGGTGATCGGCGGTGTGGTCGTCGCGCCGATCGCCTCGGAGCTGATCCTGCCGATCGCGCTGGCGGTGCAGAACAACCTCACCGTCACCGATCTCGCGCAGACGTTCTCGGTGTATCCGTCGCTGACCGGTTCGGTCACCGAAGCCGGGCGTTTGCTGATGCGCCACGACGACCTGGACTGAGCGGCCGCGCCGGAATGTGAGTCGGATCACTGAACGGCGAGGTTTCGAATTGTCTTGTTCGACAACGGTGGTCGTCGATTCCGCGCGGGGGTCCCGGAGCGTGTTTCCGCAGGCGGAGCGGCAGCGGTGCGAAACTTACTGCTGCGTTGCCTGTCCCGCGCTCATGTGGTTGACTCACGGCCGAGGCGCGATCAGAAGTGGTCGCGTGGTGGAGCAGTGGGGGATTCCCTCCGGGAAAGGGATAAGCGAAAAGTGAAGCATCGTAAGCCGAGTCGGGCGCAGCGAGCGATGGCCAGCACGTCGTTGCCCCTGGCCGCTGCGGCTGCCGTGGCAACCATTCTCGCGGCTCCGGCCGGCGCGGTCCCCAGTGACCAGCCGACCACTCCCGCGACCCCGGCGCCTGCGCAGCCGGGCACCCAGCAGCCCTCGGAGGAGGCGCCGGAGACCGGCGGCCCCGAGCAGACGCAGCCGGAGACGCCGGAGAACGTGAAGCCGGGCGAGACCAAGCCCGGTCAGACCAAGCCGACCCCGGCCCAGCCGGGCGTGACCAGCCCCGCGCCGGGTCAGCCGGGTCAGGCCACGCCTGCCACCCCGACCCCGAGCCAGCCGGGCGTCACCAGCCCGCGCGTCGCGCCGCTGCCGGTGCCGGGTCAGACCGGCCAGGGCGGCCAGGCGCAGCCGGCCGTGCAGCCGGAGCGCGCGGGCACCACCCCGCAGGAGGAGACCACCCCAGGCCAGCAGGGCACCACGCCCGGCCAGCAGGGCACCACCCCGGGTCAGCCGGGTACCACGCCCGGTGGTCAGCAGTCGCAGGGTCAGCCGTCGCAGACCCAGCCGAGCGTGCCGTCCGATCAGGGCACGGCCACCGAGGGCGAGGGCTCCGACCAGCTCGTGCAGACGCCCACCTGGCAGGCGCCGCACTTCACCGACGCCCCGGCCGCGCCGGTCGTCGAGATGGAGGGCCCGCACCAGGAAGTCGGCGTCTCCATCGACGGCGGCGGCGTGCTGCCCGGTGTGGTCAACACCCACCACTACAACAACGCCTCCGGCTACGTCGGCACTGTCGGCTACCGCACGCCGACCGGTTTCGGTGACGCGGGCGTCTCGGTCGAGTACATCGGCGAGAACTCGGTGAAGGTCACCACCTACAACGGTGGCGACGGCCGGGCCGACAACACCACCGTGACCGTCCTCGACACCACCCAGGCCAACCTGGCCAAGGCGGCGGTCGAGAACTGGATCAAGGCGCAGCCGGGTGGCGCCGCCGCGATCGAAGCGGCCGCGAAGGCTACACTTCCGGTGCCGGGGGAGCTGCTTCAGACGGTGAACGTCGCAGGTGTCACCACCCAGTGGGGTGGCTCGCTCCAGTACTGACACGCAGTACGTCGTGTGGGGCGGTCGGATGGCGACCGCCCCACACGTGTGTCCTGGGGAAAGGATTGGATTTGGGCACCGACGGTGACGACAACGAGCGCGGCGGCACACCACCCGCCGCCGGATTCGGTCCTCCCGTAGGCGATTTCGGGCCGCCCGTCGACGACGTGACCACCGGTTTCGGTGGTCCGCTCGCCGCGGCCCCGCCGCCCGCGCCGCCCGGCGGCCACCCGGAGATGGGCTGGC